>NZ_JAUBUB010000049.1:0-47508 GCF_036705265.1 Microcoleus sp. B4-C2 | reverse complement strand
CGTCCCGCCCGTCCAAAAAGGACGGGCGGGACGCCCATCCCACAAACTTGTGGAAGTTATTTAATTCTCATTCCTAACGCAGATCGAACTCCCCGACTTCTTGGAGAAGTCGAGGATCGGAATCACCGATTAAGAACCATTTTTAAGCAATGAAAATCAGCGTTCCCTTGCTCATTTCCAAAGTATCGCCCATTTGCATACCGTTGTGAAAAGCACCCAAAATCACCTCGCTAGTTTTGCCGAAAGCGATCGCCCCGCTAGCATCAATTCCAATTGCGCCAAAATCCCGTTGACGTTCGTCAGCTTCAGCAAAAGAACGCTCAAAAGCAGCTTTCAAACTCAAACCATCCGTTACCCGAATTACAATTCGCGCGGCCAAACACTCGTCCATAATGTGCTCGCCAATTCCCGTACAGCTTACCGCCGCACTCCCTGCCGCGTAATTTCCCGCCGGCATCGCCGAGTCACTAACCCGCCCAATCCGCTCAAAACCCTTGCCACCAGTCGAAGTCCCAGCAGCCAAGCGTCCATGCACATCCAAAGCTACGACTCCGATCGTACCCACACCGGCCGGTTCGGCAACCACGTCAGCCATTGCTTTGCTAAAATTGCCTTGGCGTTCCTGCATCCACTCGTGCAAACGCAAATCCGTCATCGGATCGTAAATCGGCAAGTGAAGTTCTCGCAGCAATTCTGCCGAACCAAAATCAGAGAGAACCCGATCGTCCGAAGTCTGCAAAAATTTAGCAAGTTCGATCGGATTTTGAACGCGAGAAACATTTATCGCCCCGCTGAAACGCTGCATCAAACCGTCCATCAGCGAAGCACTCATCCGAATTTGACCGTCCGACTGCACCACAGAACCAGTACCGGCATTGAATCGCGGGTCATCTTCCAACAATTGGCACCCCCGCACCACTGCATCTACGGCACTTGCACCGTCTTTCAGCAGCGGATAAACTTCCTCCAAAACATCGTAAAGCGATTTCCGCACCGCCTCAATTCCGCCTTTACTGTGTAGAGAACTGCCGGCACCGCCGTGAATAACTAGCTTTGGTTGCACTTGTTGCGATGCCATAATTTATAACCTAATAACCTAAAATTTTTCCTTTGCAATCTTAGCTTTGATCGAGCAACTTACCCTAAATTCTTAATCTTGAGCCGCCAAACGGCGGCGACGACAACGTTCGGAGCAGTATTTGACCTCATCCCAGCAGTCGGCCCATTTTTTGCGCCAAGTAAAAGGTCGATCGCATACCGGGCACATTTTTGTCGGTAAATCAGATTTCGATCGTTGCTTAGCCATGCTAATTTTGACAATAGATTAACTAATTCCCATCTTGTACCATTTTTATGAACAGGCAAGATGCCTGTTCCACAACAAAATTCAATTCTTGTGGAACAGGCATCTTGCCTGTTGCTGAGGAAACGAAACCAACCACTTTCAGCTAAAAATCTCCCTAAATTAAATGCTCGAAACGGCCGACGCCAACATCCGAATAGTTTTAGTCGAACCTGCAGGCCCATTGAATGTCGGTTCTGTTGCCCGCGTCATGAAAAATATGGGTTTGCACCAATTAGTTTTGGTAAATCCCCAATGCGATCATTTAGGGGAAGAAGCCCGACTGATGGCAGTTCGCGCCGCCGACATATTGGAAACGGCGAAAGTAGTCGAGAGTTTGCCCGCTGCTTTGGTTGGGTGTGTCAGAGCGATCGCAACTACAGGGGATGATAGTCGATCGTTGCCAACACAACTAGAAGAACCCGCAGAGGCCTTGCCTTGGCTCCTAGAAGCCCCCAGCGCCCTCATTTTCGGCCGAGAAGACTGCGGCTTGACCAATGCCGAATTAAACCGCGCTCAACGCCTGATCCGCATTCCCAGCAGCGATGCCTACACATCTCTAAATCTCGCCCAAGCCGTCGCTATCTGCTGTTACGAACTATACCGGGAAGAAGGAAGAAGGAAGAAGGAAGAAGGAAGAGGGAAGAGGGAAGAAGGAACAGGGAAGGAAGAAGAAGATGCCTCGTTCCCCGGCTCAGCCGGGGAACGCATATCCAGAGGCTCTGCCTCTTCAATACCCCATGCCACAGATAATTTATCAACTTGTTACCAAGAACAACTTGCCACCCGCCAGACAGAAAATCTCTCAATTCCCCTCGCCAGTGCTCCCTTGGAAAATTTAGAGGGATATTACCAGCAACTAGAAACGCTTTTACTCAAAATAGGATATTTGCAGCAGCACACAGCAGCAAGCCGGATGGAAAAATTTCGGCGTTTGTACAACAGGGCCTATCCGACAGTGGATGAAGTCGCCATGCTGCGGGGCGTCCTCCGCCAAACAGAATGGGCAATCAAAACTTACCCACGAGAGGCAAATTCTGATACTCTGGATAGGGCGTTACCGGAAAATCCAACGGATAGCTAGGAGAAATGCTGATAATTGGGGATGTGATATTGAGGATTTTTTTCACAGAGAACTTTTCTTCACCCACTTGTCACTTTCATAACAGGGTTTCTTGACTAAAAACCAAAGCTTTGCGATAATTTGCGAGCAATAAACCAGGTGGCTGATACCATGCAGCGTCTGGGATAAATCTAAAATCTAAAATCTAAAATCTAAAATTGATTGGCTGACAAGCTGAAAAATCTTAAACTTGAACTTTACATTAGTGATGAAGGAGTAAGACGTGGCAGAGCGGTTTCCCAAAGGATCGATATTATCGGTGATATCCTCGTCGATATCCTCTCCCAACTCCGGCTCAAAGCAGCCTAAGTCCGGCAAAGCAAGTCAGTCTGGCAACTCGGGCCGCCGCCGTCCTCCGCAACCGCAAAACGGCAATTCAGAAATTCGATCGCCCGAACCTGCAACTTTGCCACCGCAACAAAGCCGCGGCAGCAGAATTGGAGCCAATTCTCCCACATCTTCGGAAGAATTTACTACACAAGACTTTTTATCCGATCCTCGATCGGCAATTAACCCCAGAAAACCCAGAACCAGCAAAACTCCGCAGTCGAAGACTCGCCAACCAGGGAAAAAAGGCCTCGCTGCTGTCGATATGTTCCAGTTTCCAGATCCGACTCTGGAGCGGGAAAATGTGAGTTCGATCGCCAGCAATCCCAACACCCAGATCCCAACAGCCACTCCCCCTACCACCCGTGGAAGTCGTCCCACTTCGCCCCCAGTTCGCATTCCAGACACGGTAATCCCCCCAGATGTCAAAAAACCCCCCGTGCCTAAACCGCGTCCGCAAGCGAGCCAGAAACCGGGCAAACGCTCTGCACCTCGGAGCGTGCCGCCGTTGGTGTATGCTACTCGCTTGCTGATTCTGGGAGTTGGGATAGCGGTAATTTGCGGTACGCTGCTGTCGGTGGTAAATGCTGTGAGTCGAGCATCGACTGTAGCGACAGAAGAACAAACCACCACAGGGCAGAACAACCCAGCCGATAGCGCATCTGCGGCACCAGCAGCCCCAGAAGTGCTGCAACTGAATCAAGAATTAGCGGCTTTGAAAACCAAAGTTCAAGTTTTAGCAACAGAAAATCCTAGTTTAACAGCCGGAATATTTCTAGTCGATTTAGATACTGGAAGCTACCTAAATTTTAATGGCGATACTGCTTTTGCTTCAGCTAGCACAATTAAAGTACCAATTTTAGTAGCTTTTTTCCAAGCAGTAGATGAGGGCAAAGTGCAGTTAGATCAGGTGCTGACGCTGAAGTCCGAACACATTGTCGGCGGTTCTGGGGATATGCAAGACCAGGCTCCTGGGAAGAAGTATTCGGCTTTGGAAGTTGCCCAAAAGATGATTGTTGTCAGTGACAATACGGCGACAAATATGATGATTGAGTTGTTGGGAGGTGCTGAGGTTTTGAATCAGCATTTTGCAAATTGGGGTTTGAGTACCACGGTTCTGCGTAATAATTTGCCAGATTTGGAGGGGACTAATACTACCAGTCCGAAGGATTTGATTAATATCATCGCCCAGATCGATCGGGGTAATTTGGTATCGGTGAAATCGCGCGATCGTATTTTGCAAATCATGCGACAAACTAGAAATGATTCTTTGCTGCCGAAAGGTTTAGGCGAAGGTTCAATTATTGCTCACAAAACCGGCAACATTGATACAATTCTTGCGGATGCCGGTATGGTGGATTTGCCGAACGGTAAGCGTTATTTGGTGGCGGTGATGGTGAAGCATTCGCCGGAAACAGAGAAGCCAGCTCAAACATTGATTCGGGAGATTTCTCGGATGAGTTACCGCTATTTGTACGGTGGGGAAACGCCAGCCGATTCAAAAGTTAAAATTAAAAATTGAAAATTCAACCGGGTTTTTTCCGGCTATTGTTGTAGACTTTATCAAACTATAAACCAGTTGGTATTATGAAACTAAACATTCGACTTGCTTGTCTAGTAGCGCTCTCAATTTTAGCTGTGGGAGTCTTCCCTACCTTGAGTAATGCTAATCCTGCTCCTGAATCTGAGACGGACGGCGTGAGAGTGATCAACAATAATATCGAACTCAATCGGGCAAAAAACTTAGCCCGTCAAGCAGCAGAAAGGGCTAATGGTGGTTTAGGCAACTATCGAGCTGAAGCTTCTATGCACGGTATTTCTAGGGAATCGCCTTTTGTAGACAATGGCGATGGAACTTGGACTTTTACTTTTAAGGGTTCCAAGCCTGGTTCGTCTGTCTTTACTGTAGAAACGGTTGTTACGGTTTCCCAAGATGGGAGGGTGAGAGTCGATTACAATGGGCAAATTCGCCAGTTATCTCCATTGTGAACAACTGTGCAAATACCGGGCTATGCAGCTTCAATACCCCGATCGGGATTTAAGCTAACGGCATTTTTTCCCTTTGTTACAATCAAGGGAATTCCCCTCCTCACATCAGCACTAATGCAAATTATCCTAGAAGTTCCCGATATCCTCGGCGAAAAACTACAACAATTGGGCGATCGTCTCCCGGAAGCCCTGGATCGCGCACTTCGGGAACTCGCCCCCGCAGAAACCATCCCCTACCAAGACGATCGCCAAATAGTGGAACTGCTAGCCAGTCAACCCAGCCCAGAAGAAATCCTCGCAATCCGCCCCACACCTGCGTTGCAAGCCCGCATGAGCGAACTGCTCGATCGCAATAAATCCGGCACTATTTCGGCCAGAGAGGAAGTCGAACTCGATCGCTATTTGCTGTTAGAACATTGGGTGCGTTTAGCCAAAGCTCACGCCTACAAACGCTTACAGACAGCAGCATGAGCTATATCAAATGCGTTAGCATTGAAATTATTCATCTCTCTTATCTCTCTCTGTGTTCTCTGCGTCCTCTGCGGTTAAAAATTCCAATCCAACTGGAAACGATATCAATCCCTGATAGGGGTTTAGGTTAATTGCGGCATTCTTGAGCAATCAAGAAAAGCTGAATAATTTTTTATATCAATCCCTGATAGGGGTTTAGGTTAATTGCGGCACAATCAGTCAATTAAATTATAACTTTGTGCAAAATATCAATCCCTGATAGGGGTTTAGGTTAATTGCGGCCGATCGCTCCAGAAGCATTACAGTATTTAGTTTTCAAGGTACTGTTCCGTCAAGCATCCAAAAAATATCATTTCAGGCACCGACCTGTCAAGAGGCAAAATTTTCAACAACCATCAAAGCTATACACAGCAATAATTTCAGCCTTTCCGTGAATCGTTTTTTTCAGCATAGAGGCTCAAACCCTTGCCGCACCAGGCATACAGCCGAAAGATTTGACAATCAAGCATCCAGGATACAAGCCCCAGGATTCATCCGTCCAGAAATAAAAAACCTGTATCCGATAAACCAGCCCCCGAATTTATCCGTGGGGTCAATGCTTCAATCTAAAATCTAAAATCTAAAATCTAAAATCGATTGACCCCCTCAAAAAAACAGCTACCCATTCAGGGAAATTCCCAGAACCGGAAAGCGATTAAACACTCGCCACTGCTAACTGTTCTGCCGCCTCTTTCTCGTTCATCTCGTCGAGTTTTTGCCAAACTTGCTGCATCAATTCATCCAATCCAAGTCTACTAACGGCGGAAATCAACAAAACAGGAGCGCCGCTAATTTCTTTAAGTCGGCTGATTAAATTACCGATTTCTTCGCTTTCGAGGTCGATCGCATCTACCTTATTAAAAGCCAAAATCTGCGGTCGATCGGCTAAACCACGCCTGTAAGCCTTCAATTCTTCCTGAATTGTGACATAATTGGCGATCGGATCTTCATCGGTAATATCGATCAAATGCAGCAACAACCGAGTCCGTTCGATGTGCCGCAAAAACTCGTAACCCAAACCAGCACCTTCGTGAGCCCCCTCAATTAATCCCGGAATATCAGCAAAAACAGTACCGTCGCCGCTGGGTTTTCTGACTACGCCCAAATTCGGGACTAAAGTTGTAAACGGATAATCTGCTATTTTGGGGCGGGCTGCAGATAAAGCTGAAATTAAGGTGGATTTGCCAGCATTGGGCATCCCCAGAATTCCCACTTCAGCTAATAGCTTCAATTCCAAACGCAAAAATTTGTGTTCTCCTTCTTTTCCCGGCATCGCATAATCTGGAGCGCGGTTAGAATTGGTTAGAAAACACTTGTTTCCCAAACCGCCTTTGCCACCTTTGGCTACGCAAAAAGTCTGTCCGGGCGTTACTAAATCTGCTAAGATTGCCTGAGTTTCCGCGTCGTAAACTACTGTACCGCAGGGAACTTCGATCGTGCGATCGTCCCCACCGGCACCGGTCATATTTTTCGGCGCGCCCCGCTTCCCGTCATCGGCTTTAAAAATCCGGTTGTACTGAAAATCTAGCAGCGTTTGCAGGCTTTCCACCGCCACCATATACACGGAACCGCCTTTGCCACCCGTCCCGCCAGAGGGGCCGCCCGCCGGTACATACTTTTCTCTGCGAAAAGCTACCATACCGTCGCCGCCTTTGCCGGCTGCGACTTGAATATCTGCTCGATCGATAAATTGCATAATTTAGTCAGTTGTCAGTTGTCAGTTGTCAGTTGTCATATCATGTCCAATCGAGCGATTAAAAGGGCGGGTTTTTGAGATTGTCAATTATTGGCAAATATTTTTCGTGAACCCGCCCCTACCTTATGAGGGGTAATCGACCGGACATGATATCACTTGTCATTGGTCAATTGTCAATTATTAGTTGTCATTAGTCATTAGTTATTATACCAGATGCAAGTACCATATTCCCCTTTTCCTTTAGTCCGCGTCGGCGGAGGACAGCCAAGTTTAGTCGCGATTTACAGTTGCGGGAAAATTATAATTTTACCAATTTTTAAAAGTAGTTCAGAGCCAGAGATTGTACGTGAGCATTTGTAGGGAAACGGCAATGCCGTGTCCGGCTCCTAAATCGGCGATTTTTAATAATTTGTATAAGCTTGAGGATTGTACCAAAACTTTTATTGAAGTAGTATTATCAAAGCAGATTTGATATTAGCAGGACTTACGCACAAAAACTGCAAAAACCTGGTTTTTCTAATGGGGCGGATGGGTGTAATGATGTTTTTTCGTAGAAAAACCAGGTTTTTGCGTTCAGGACTAATTAGTAGTCATTGGTTAATAGTTACAGTCATTAATCCAAGATTTCACAAGAATGACTACTGACTACTGACTACTGACTAATGACAACTGACTACTAACAATAGGACGATACATCTTCCTTACATTCATCTGCCAAATAGCAGAGAGCTCGAAAGCGCATCCCGACTAACTGTTCGTAAAGCGGGTTAATCTGGCACATCGCCGGAATGTGGACGATTTTGCGACCAAATAACACGACATCTCGCTCAAACGGACACTGGGGCGGAATAATTTTACAGACAAAGTGTGCCACTTTGGGGTCGTGAATTTCCCAGCCGTCAAGCCAGTCTTTGACGGGTTGTAGGACATCTTTGTGGTGAGGTTTAGGTAGCCGAGATGAAAGGGGTGTTCCGGCGACGGGGGCGACATTGGCATCAAAGACTATTTGGCTGCTGGGCCCCTGCGGATCATCGCACTTGCTGTCTTCGATGGTGTGTCGCAGAGCTTCGATCGCCTCTACATTGTGTCCCAAAGCTGTGCAAAACTTAGAGATTACCTCGTCTTCGCTGAGCGAGTAGGTACCGTCTGCCAAAGCTACCATGACTGCTGTCCTCAAAAAATCCTCGCCTTTGGCGGTGTCTTTCCCTAACACAGCGACTAATTCCTCTGGGGCAATAGGTTCAAAACCCTCCTCAAAAGATACCGGGTGTAGTTCATCCTGAGTTAGATTTGCAATCATTTTTTGCTCGTCTTCGTCAAAGTTGCCGTCTGCCCAAGCAATTGTCAGCAATCCCCGCAGCCAAGCAGTAATCTCTTCATTGGTGCAGGAAGATTTAGCGTTACTCATTAGCATTTCCACTTGGATGTACCAGTCAATTTGTTCGTTTACAGCGGACTCAATATTCCCCTCCCAATAATTTTTACTGGTTTTGTCGTCGATCGATGATCTATTTGTGGAAGGTTTGTGCCCGAAGATTGCTCCAAACGCTTGTAGTGGATGTGTTAAAAGCATATTTGTTTCTCAGCAGCATCGCTGACTAGCGAGCTAATCTATTGGCTAATCCTATTCCCTAAAAAGTCATCTATCGAGAGGAATAGGTTTGTTGAATTCATCTTAACTCTAGTTGCACCCATCGAGATGACGATCGAATTTTATGCAAGCCCGATTGCCATTAGCAACCCGATTTTTCGCAAGAAACAAAAGGTTGGCAAGCGTTAAATCTAATCAGGCACTGGGTTTGTCTCCCAGGGGCGATCGAACTTCGCTCTCTTTACATTTTAATATATATTTTTGTGAATTTTTCTGTACTGGCAGCACAATATTAACAGCGAGCAGGGTTTAAGCTGTTGAAATAAAAATATATGAGGAAAATTTGACCGCCGATAAAAGCTTTTGATTGCTGTGTCCGTCTAGAAATAACCGATTTTTTTTTTTAACTTCGGCGACACAAAATCCAGCGCAATTCCATTGGCGGGCGTGCGTTTGCCATCGGGAAGACATCTCGACCGGTGGCCCAACTGGGAAACCAGGGCGTCGGGGGCCAGGCTGCTTCCGGCAGGTGGTGGCGTTCATATTCAAACACCAATTCGTCGGATATTTGGACTAAGGGCAACCCTTCCATTGCAGTGGCGAGTTCTTGGGGCGTAAATAAAGTAGACCAGGAGAGTTGGGCAACTTGTCGCACGAGGGCATCAGGCTGGTAGTCACCGACGGTTAAAAACGTGCTGAACAGCAACAGACCTCCGGGAGACAGAGAATCGCACATTTTAGCCAGGAAAAGCCGTACTTGATCGCTGTCTCGAAAATGTGAGATGACTTCGGCGGCAACTGCCAACTGATAGCGGGCCGGTTTCATCCGCATTAAGGGGTCGAGCACATCGCCTTCAGTTACTGTCACGGGAAGGTTTTCGGCTGTTACTGCTGCTTTCAATTGTTCTGCAAAAGCTGGGGCTAGTTCGATCGCATCTACAGAATAGCCCAATCTCGCCAGGGGCAAGGTATTGCGGCCGGTACCAGCGCCCACGTCCAAAATCCGCACTCGATCGGGCGTGCCCAATTTAGCAGCCGTTGCCATCAATTTTGCATCTGGATGAGAACCGAAAAGCGGAGGTTCTCTGGTGTCTACCCAGCTTTTGTACTGTTCTCCAACACTTGAGGTAGTAACAATCACTTTGCAGGCTAAACCGGTTTGCGGCGGCTGCACTGATTCGTATTGCAGGATCAGCATCGATGCTGTGGAGGTGCGGTAGCCTTGTTCTAACTTGGTGGCTAAAAGCTTGCTGAGTTCGTCTCTGCGGTCTTCGGGCAGGGGTCTGTCGAGAGTGCTAAATAGCTTTTCTATCGACTTGAGATAGTGGCTTAGCATTCCCGGTACGCAGGGGAAAATTAATTCTCCGCGAGCGTTTATGCGAGTATTAATTTTGTATAGGATAGCTTGCTGGAGAATGTCGGGATTTACTACCAGCGGTAGCTGTTCGGTCTGGTTGATTGTACTTTCGGCGCCCATAAATTCCGCGAAGAGGTGATTAGCTGTTAGTTGTTAGTTATTTGTTATTTGTTATTAGTTATTAGTCATTAGTCATAGGGAAGTCCTTTGAGAGCTGACTGTACAATTTAAAAATATAAAAAAGCCGATTTTAGATTTCTTGGGTTTGGTTGCTTAGTATTTTTAAGATTTTAGAAAAGGCGATTTTAGAGCTTTATTTTGCATAAAATCCCAATCTCTAATCTCAAATCTATCGACCAAGCCCAAAACCAGATTAGGTCTGAAAATCGGAGTTAGTATCAAGATAAGCTTTGACACTCCTGGGCCTAAAGGCGTGAGGATTCTTAGTTCAAAGACTGGACTTAAATTAAGAACGTTGCCGCACCTAATCCAGAGGTCTAGTCTCCCTAAGCGTTTACGATCTCTAGGATCGAAGTTCCGACATGACCTGTCGTACCTATCCCGCGATTCAGGATGTTAATTGCAGCATTATGATCTCTATCCATTTCGCATCCACATTTACAAATATGAGTACGAGTGGATAGAGACTTCTTAACGATTTCACCGCAGTTACTACATTCTTGGCTAGTGCAAGCAGGGTTTACTGCAATGGTAATCCGACCAAACACTTTTCCAAAATATTCTAAGAACATTCTGAACTGATACCAAGAAGCATCGCTAATGGACTTTGCCAGACAATGATTTTTAACCATGTTGGACACCCTCAAATCTTCATAGACTACTACATCGTTTGATGTGATTACGCACCTTGCTAACTTGATAGCATGGTCTTTACGTTGCCTACTTATTTTGAGGTGTCGCTTACCTAAAATCACTCTGGCTTTGCGGCGATTTGAGCTCCCTTTTGTTTTCCGACTTACTAAGCGTTGAGCACGTTTTAACTGCACTTCACCCTTACGCAGAAATTTAGGATTAGGAATCATTTCGCCATTTGAATCGGTGTAAAACTCCTTTAGCCCTACATCTAATCCGATAGTTTTCCCTGTTGATGGGGCTAACTCAATTCTGTCTACTTGAATGCAAACTTGAGTGTAATATCCATCTGCTCTTTTAACCAGCCTCACCCGTTTAATCTGCTCTGGCTGATAGAAATTTAGGTCACGAGTGCCTTTTAACTTTAATCTGCCAATCCCGCATTTATCGGTAAAGGTGATAGACTTTCTATCTGCTGAGAGTTTCCAAGAATTGGTCTTGTACTCCACAGAACGGCAGTCTTTTTGGAACTGTGGGAAACCAACTTTTTTCCCTTTAATCCCTTTTTTGACGTTTTCATGGAATCGAGAAATACTAGCCCACGCTCTTTCTGCACTTGCTTGCCGAGCCATTGCGCCTAACTTGTTTGCAAAGTCAAACTCTTTAGCCCAAATAGCACAGTAATTAGAAAGATCGAACCAAGATTTAGCCCCACCATCCATCCACAAGCGAATAGACTTGTTGCGAATGAATTGACAAATTCTAATCGCTTCATCAATCGCTTGAAATTGGTTCGGTTTTGCATAAATCTTAAATTCTAGAGTTAGCATCTTTTTTTCTCCTGTTATTCCTATGATAAAATATCCATCATAGGAATAGATCAATTAATAAAAGTCCCCCTAGAAGAGGGAGGCTCTAGCCCCGAATTTTTGTTAGCGAATTCAAATTTTATCTTTCACGGCGAGGTGGAAAAAGCGTCAAATCCTCTCGCCTTCTCCCCTCTCTCCTTCCCCTCGTTAGCCATAACAGGCAATGTATATGGGTAGCAACTAAAAGCGGGGCTTAGTTGCTGCCGGTAAAAGTCACTAGGGGGAACTTTGACTGAGCTTCAGTCATCGGGCGCCGTCTGCCTTCCTCTTGCCAGTAGTTGATTACTTCTGTGGCTTGGTTGAGGATTTCGACGCGATCGTTATCAGCAATCCAGTGTTTGGCTTCGAGTTCGTTTTTGAGGTCTTCCCACGCATCTTTGCGTGGCCAGAAAAAGTAGGATGTCAGCGGGCTAGTTCCTTTGCCGACAACTTGGTCAACGGCGAGGGCAACATTCTCTTCTAGCCAGAGAACTTTTAAGATGAACTTGGACAAGCAAACCTCCAGGGTTCCGATCGAACTTGTTAAAAATTTCTACAATCGCTAAGCGTAGCACACTCTGTTCGATAATTGGTCATCGGCCATAAAAAGTTTTGTGGCGCGACTGCTTTTAGCGCCACTCAGGGGCTGGAAACCGATAAAATTTGGGTTCTCACCCGCCCTAGGTACAAGGATGGTTAAATTGTGAACAGAGTTATTGTAGTTTTTGACATTGATGGTGTGGTGCGGGATGTGTCGGGTTCCTATCGGCGGGCGATCGCCGATGCGGTGGAAGATTTCACGGCGGGTGCTTTTCGCCCGAATTCTCTCGATATCGACTCTCTGAAGTCTGAGGGAGTGTGGAATAATGACTGGCAGGCGTCTTTCGAGTTAGTTTGCCGTTATTTTGAGGGAATTGGGCGATCGAGAAACGAACTCGCTCTCAACTATGAGGAATTAGTGGCTTTTTTCCAAAGTCGCTATCGCGGGCCCGATGAGAAAAATTGGACTGGTTACATTTGCGACGAACCGTTGTTGTTAAGTCCGGCTTACCTGGAAAATTTAACTGTTGGGGGAGTTGTTTGGGGCTTTTTTAGCGGGGCGATGCGGGATGAAGCTGCTTATGTTTTGTCAGGGAAACTGAGTTTAAATTCCCCGGTGTTGGTGGCGATGGAAGATGCACCGGGAAAACCTGATCCGGCTGGACTTTTCGCGGCAATTGAACAGTTGGAAAACCTGCACGGTTTAGCAAAAAATTTGCCAGTGATTTACGCGGGAGATACTGTTGCGGATATTTACACGGTTGTGAAGGCGCGGGAAGTGCAACCAAATCGGGTTTGGCTGGGGGCTGGAATTTTGCCACCTCATGTTTTGGATGATGCTGTGCGCTGCGAGGCTTATGCTGCAGGGCTGGAAAATGCGGGTGCTGCAGCGGTTTTTAGGAATGTTGAGGAGTTGACGGCTGCGCGGATTTGGGAATTAGTTCTGTTGAGTGTTGAGTGTTGAGTGTTGAGTGTTGGCTGTTGACTGTTGACTGTTGAATCGGGGTCAAAAAAATGAAAATTGCGCGAATTATTTGTTGGCAGCTTGATTCGACTTTGCACCCGACGATGAAGCGCAGATTTGACACCGTATTATTTACCAAGAAATAGACCTCTTGCAAAAGTCAAAAACTCACCCCCCTCAGTCCCCCCTTGCTAAGGGGGGAAGCAAGAAAAATTAGGCTCCCTCCCCGCGACTTCGGGGAGGGTTGGGGAGGGGTCTCAGCATTTTTGCAATAGGTCTAATGTAATTTTGTTAAATAATTTTGCACCTTATCCTATTGACAAGTAAATGTAGTTTTGTTACATTTATTTGTCAATTTTTGCATCTTTGAGTTGACAATATCTGCTGCTGCGGCTTAGTACAGAGTAGAGGTCAATCTCTAGGAGAGTGCCACTATGTTAGTTTCGCGATCGACTGCTAAACAAGCTACGCCGGAAGAAACTCGGCAACTACAAAAGCTCCAAGTCCAAATCGAGCGAGCTGTTGCTAACGGCAAGATATCTAAGCAAGAAATGGAAGACATCAGAAGAGCGATTTGTGCTGACGGAAAAGTTACTGTTGAAGAACTGGAACTATACAGAATGTTGGTGACAGATAGGATTGTTTCTGGAGATGTGGAATACGAGTTTTGAGAAAAAAATCAACGGAGGGAAGGTATTTAAGGAATGAATGTTGAGGAAAGAAGAAACAAGGAAGAAGAAGTTAAATTGTTCTTCAATAGTTTATTTACTGCTAGCTTAGGATGAGATTGGGCAATTTTTTGGAGCATCCCTTTTAGGAACTATACCCCACAATCATCGGGATGCTCGCAATTTTTTATTGGCGTTTTGAGATTATTTTAAGTGCAAGAATTTGTCTAATGCACTGACTGCAAGTGGTGGCCAGCGGCGGGTATTGGCAACCCAATCGAGGTCTTTGTAGCGGGAGTCGAGGCCGATGGCTGCTACCCAATTGCTCTCAGCTTCGCCGCGATTTCCAGCTTCCCAAAGACAGGCGCTGAGGGCGGCTCTCATGTCGGCAAATTGGGGGTATCTGCGGACGATGTTTTTCATGTTGCGAATTGCTTCTTTGGTTTGCCCGTTTTGATAAAGTGCCAGGGCGTGGTTGGCGCGGGCAAAGGCGTATTCGGGGGCTAGTTCAAAGGCTTTGCTGTAGTCGGCAATTGCTTGTTCCCATTGTCCTAAACCTGCTTCGGCGTTGCCTCGGTTGTTATAGGCGGCTGGATCTTGGGAGTCTAATTCTAGTACATGATTGTAGTCGGCGATCGCCTCTTCCCAGCGTCCTAAACCTTCTAAGGCGGTGCCGCGGTTTAGGTAGGGATCGGGGGCGTCGGGTGCTAGTTCGATCGCTCTTTCGTAGTCGGTAATAGCGGCTTGTAGTTTGTTTTGGCTGACTCTAGAATTGCCTCGGTTGCTCCAAGCGGCCGCTTGTGAGGGAAATTTGTCAATGATTTGAGTCCAAAAAGTTTCAGCGGCGGGAAATTTGCCTTCATTTGTAGCTTCAAAAGCTTTTTGAACGAGTTCTCCCAATTCCTGTTGGGGATCGGCGATATCTGTTGGTTGTACTTGTGCGGCAACGGGGGCGATATTTCCCAACCATACTAATCCGGTTACAATTAATACTGTAAAAAATGTGAAAACTGAGCGAATCATCGTTGTTGGTCGTTTAAACTTTACTAAACATATTATTAACCGAATTGGCGGGCGTTGGTTAGAAGATGTTTGAAAAGTCTGGGCGACTTAAGTCGCAGCTACAGGGACAAAACCTGCCTCCGCAGGTTCTAGATTTTGTTTCGTCGGGATAGGCGGACTTTGGTTGGGTAGTTGCGGGTTTAACTGATATCATGTCCGATCGATTGACCATAATATCCCGGCCGGGGCGGGTTTTTGAGATTGTCAATTATTGGCAGATATTGGCAGGTTTACCCGCCCCTTGCAAGCTCCAAGTAGCGCCTGAGCAGTCCATCAAAATTGATGCAACCCTTCAGGCGTTCGCGAGCTGACGGGGTGACAACCTCGTCAAAAGCCCTACCTGTTGCGGATTTCGGCAAGTTGCGGTAAAAAAGATGGGGTAATTTTTGTCAACAAGCCCCATCTGTTAAATATGTTTCCTCAATTTTACCACATCCACCTGCAACACCAACTAAAAACGGACGTATACGTGACGCTTAAAATCTTGGTATATCTTTTGCAATGCCACAAACAAGTTAGTATTGAGTTGCTGGCTTCTTTGATGCCTTATCCCATTTTATTTGAGAGTCTTCGTTGCAGCATACAAAGATTTATTAAATTATCTTGCCTCGACATTAAAAACCTCTGGTTCCCTATTGTTCGATAATTTATAAAAACAAAATTTTCTCGCTCCCAGAGCCTTAAACTTACTGCTGTGATTTGGGTAGGAGTGATATTGCAGTTACTTCTGACACAGATACATTTAGCGGTAAATAAATTACCAAAGTTAGGAATCATTATGCCAAGTTGAGAGCAAATATCCAGCGAAAAGCCAGGAAAGGCTCGCGTTGCACTCGGCGTAGATGTCGAGAATTGTTGAAACGGTTGTCGGGCAAGGAAAAGCGCTTTCAGACTTTGGTAAATCACACTATCAGTCACCGTATCGTAACCAAGGCTAAGAACAAAAATCAAGTTGTCGCTTTGGAAGATTTGACGGGAATTAGGGAGCGCACAAATCAGCAGCCACGCTCGAAAAAAGTGCGGAGACGATTCAATAACTGGGCATTCTTTCAGTTGCGCCAATTCCTAATCTACAAAGCTATAAAGCATAGCGTAAAGATTTTGTTTGGGGAGCCTAGCTAGATATACTAGCAAAATGTGCCACAAGTGCAATCATATTCACCCTGGACGGGGCGAATCTTATAGAATTGGTAAAAAGTTCGCTTGTGACCATTGTGGCTGGAAAGGTGATGCCGACTTAAACGGCAGTAAGAATATTGCTGCTATTGGGGCTTTCGTAAATAAGCCCGAAGGTTCGAGATTGTTTTGCAATGTGCAAGATTATTTCAGGGCGATTGAAAGCCCACACTGTGCCTGTACTCAGGGAGCGTGCTGGGTAATTTACCAGGCCCTGCTACAATCCACTTAGTCTCCCTTTAATTTTTGCCATAGACTTCCATGAGTGAAACCGTCCTAGAAGTTCGCAACCTGCGGGTTCAATTTCAATCTGCGGACGCAGGCGATGCGTCTGCAACCGTCAAAGCGGTTGACGGCATTTCGTTTGAGGTCAAGCGAGGGCAAACTCTGGGCATCGTGGGAGAGTCGGGGTCGGGAAAATCGGTAACATCCCTGGCTGTTATGGGTTTGCTTTCGAGTTCGTCAACGAAAATCGATGGCGAAATTTGGTTTTCTCCGACAAAAGACGGCGTTAGCAATGGGCCTGTGAATCTGCTGGAAATGCCCGACAGGGAAAAACAAACATACCGGGGCAGCCAGATTGCGACGATTTTTCAAGAGCCGATGAGTTCGCTAAATCCTGTTTATACGATCGGATTTCAACTCACCGAAGCCATTTGTTTGCACCAACAGGTGTCGCAGACAGAAGCGCGGCGCCAAGCTGCTTCTCTGCTGCAAGAAGTGAAGCTGCTACCGGGCGACGATGAGCTCAGGCAGCGGTGTTTGGCTTTGCGGCAAGAAGCGGTTCGGGAGGACGATCGCGATTTGATGCAGCTCGTCAACGGCCAAAAACAAGCTATGCTCGATCGCTATCCCCACGAACTATCAGGCGGTCAAATCCAGCGCGTGATGATTGCAATGGCCATTTCTTGCAATCCAACTTTATTAATTGCTGATGAACCTACCACGGCTTTGGACGTAACCGTGCAGGCAACAATCTTAGCTTTGCTGCGCGAGTTGCGGGACTCTAGAGGCATGGCAATGATTTTTATTACCCACGATTTGGGCGTCATTGCTGAAATTGGCGATACGGTGGCGGTGATGTACCGAGGCAAGATTGTTGAGTGCGGTGCGATCGAACAAATTTTCAGCAATCCCCAACATCCTTACACAAAAGGTCTGTTAGCTTGCCGCCCAACTCTCGATCGGCAAAGGCGCCGTTTGCCGACAGTTTCCGATTTTATGGATGTCACCACAAATGCTAGCGGCGAATTAGTAATTGTCGAGAAAAATGCCGATTTAGACGGCGACAACAGTGGGGGAAATCCCGCTTTTGCAACCGGAAAACCGCCTCGGCTGCCGCATATTTCCGGCCCTTTGCTAGCTGTTGATAACTTGCGAGTCGGTTTTCCGGTGCAGGGAATGTTTGGCGAAACTAAACGCTTGTTTATGGCGGTAAACGATATTTCTTTTGAGGTTTATCCGGGCGAGACTTTGGGTTTGGTTGGCGAGTCTGGCTGCGGCAAATCTACTTTGGCGAGGGCTTTGCTGCAATTAATTCCGATCGCCAGCGGTAAAGTGTTTTTTGAAGGTCAAGAAATTACGCCTCCTGCGAAAAGTAGTTCGGCATCGCAGTGGATGGCTAATTACCGGATGAAAAAAGAGTACGATCGCAAATTGCGGTGGCTGCGGCGCGATCTGCAAATTATTTTTCAAGACCCTTTTAGTTCTCTCGATCCGCGCCTAAATGTTGGGGATGCGGTGATGGAACCGATGGTGATTCACCGCTTTGGTAAGAACCACAAAGAACAGCGCGATCGCGCGGCTTATTTGTTGGAGAGAGTAGGTTTAAATCCAGATTTTATGCGGCGCTACCCTCACGAGTTTTCGGGCGGACAGCGGCAGCGAATTTGTATTGCTAGAGCTTTGGCTTTGAATCCTAAGTTTATTATTTGCGATGAGTCGGTTTCGGCATTAGATGTGTCGGTGCAGGCGCAAGTTTTAAATTTGCTGAAGGAGTTGCAAACAGAGTTTGGACTGACTTATATTTTTATTTCTCACGATTTGAGCGTGGTCAAGTTTATGAGCGATCGCGCGATCGTGATGAACAAAGGTAAAATCGAAGAAATTGGCACTGCCGAGCGCATTTACCGCCAACCGCAACAAGCTTACACGCGGCAACTCATAGCTTCTATTCCAGCGGGGAATTTGGAGCGAATTCGGCAACAGCAACTAGGTCGCCAAGCTGCTTGGCCCCCATCGCCTGCAGATGAATCAGAACAAAATTGATATCTAGTGTTTTAAACTCGTATCAATTACCAATTGCCCGTTACCAATTACTAATTAGCCATTGCGCGCGAACATCTCGTGCAAGGAAAAACTGCTACGAAGATTTTTTTCCTTTTATCTTCACAAATCAGCAGTTTATATTTATTTATACTTCATAATTTATGCTCAAATTCAACCTGTTTGAAGTTGACTAATATTCCGGGCTGTTTAACCCACCGCCAGGGCGCTAAACGCAGTATTTTTCTACATCAAACCAAGTTATTTCTACAGGCCAAAAGTGCGGTATAACAGGCTACTATAAGGCGGTAAGCAGATTCAGGCGCAGCCTAGATAATTAGGGTTTGCGTCTAGGACTAGCTAAATTAGGCCAAATGTCCAATGACTAACAACAATATATCGCGTAGTATTATAAGTAAACTCTCTCTCTGAGTCGCAAAAATTAGCAAATGCGTACCCCAGCTAAAAAGAGATTGGTGGCTACTTCCGTAAATACACTTAATTATCTCCTCGTTTTGGGTACATTTACCCAATGATCCAATATTAGAGCTCGCAAAGTAGGAAATATTTATAATATTTAAACATCTTTATTGTAATTTTTAAATCAGCACAACTCAAAGTAACTATAGAGTAAAAGAATGAAACATTCAGTTCAAGTAGGAGAATCCAAAAGCACTAAATTGGTGAAATTCCTGCAATTGTTGTGGACAAAAATTATGGCAGCAGTCACCACAATACAAAAAGCAGAATCTAGAAAGCATTCTGAAAAAAAAATCAGCGTAGCGACGATCGCCCCTGGGAGTTTATTCTCAATTTTGATAATTGTACTGCTGGTGTTAAACGGGTGGCTCGTAGCTGGCAGCGGCGATAATTTCTACCATCGCCAACTCGCCCTGGGATTTTTGGCAATAGCAAATATTGTCTTTTGGGCGGTATCGGCGGGTTCAAAAGCTTCTGCTGTCGCAGCCCAAAACGATCGCCCACCCAGCGAACCCAACGGGGGCGATCGCTTTTTTAGTCTCTCGCTAGATATGCTGTGCGTCATTAGTTTTGACGGTTATATAACACTCATCAACCCAGCAGCAGAAAAAATCCTCGGCTATTCCCCAGGAGAAATGATTGGCAAACTCTTCATTGAATTCGTGCATCCAGACGATCGCGAAACTGCTTTAAAAGAAGCTGAAAGTGTTGCTACGGGGAATAATACCGTTGGGTTTGAAAACCGCTGGCGCCGTCGCAACGGTTCTTACAAGTGGATAGCCTGGACTGCTACGGGTTTCTGCGAGGAAGAATTGATCTATGGTGTCGGGCGCGACATTACCGCTCAAGAACAAGCAGAAGCAGCGCTGCAAGAAAGCCAGCGTTTTCTCGAACAAATTGCCAATGCTACTCCGAATATTCTCTATGTCTACGACGAGATCGAGCAGCGAAATGTGTACAACAACCGCGAAATCAATGTCGCGCTGGGCTATACCGTCGAAGAAGTTCAAAAAATGGGCAGCAGTCTGTTGCCTACCATTATCCACTCTGATGATTTAGCTAAATTTCCAGAATATTTGCAGCAATTGGAAACTGCTCCCGACGGCGAAGTTGGTGAGTACGAATACCGGGTGCGCGACAAAAATGGCTGTTGGCGCTGGCTAGTCAGCCGGGAAATTGTATTTAGCAGAACAGAGGAGGGAAAAATTAAGCAGCGTCTCGGTTCTGCTACGGACATTACAGAGCGAAAAATAGCAGAACAAGCTTTAGCAGAACAATTGAAACTTTCTTTATTCACAGCAGATGTGGGAATTGTTCTAACTCAAAATCAGGGTTTGCGTAGAACTTTGCAATATTGCGCCGATGCAGTTGTGCGCCATTTGGATGTTGCCTTTGCTCGGATTTGGACGTTGAATGAAGACGGAAATGTATTGCAACTGCAAGCAAGCGCGGGGATATATACTCATATTGACGGCGCTCACAGCCGCATTGCTGTCGGCGAGTTCAAGATTGGTTTAATCGCCCTGGAGCGACAACCTCACATCACTAATTCTGTGAAAGAAGATCCCCGAATCCAGGACAAAAAATGGGCCTCACGACAAGGAATGGTGGCTTTTGCTGGATATCCGCTAATTGTTGACAATCAGTTGCTGGGAGTAATAGCGATGTTTGCTCGCCAGGAGTTGAACGAATCAACGCTGATTGCTTTGGCATCAAGTGCCGATACGATCGCCCTGGGAATTAAGCGCAAACAAACAGAAGAAGCTCTCGCCAGACAACAGCAAACTTTGAGAGCAATTATTGACAACGCTCCGATCTGGGTATGGCTGACAAATGCTAGCGGGCGGATGTTATTAATTAACAAAACTTTCTGCGAAGATGTGGCTATACCTGAATCAAGATTTTTAGCAGCATCTCACTATTCCGAAGTTATGGGATTAGAAGCATCTGCTAACTGCATGGCATCTGACGCGCAAGCGTGGAGCCAAGATATTCCCTGTTATGCTGAAGAAGTGCTGCAGCTTGCTGATGGTAAAGAACATTATTTGGAGACAATCAAAACTAAGGTTAAAGATGATTCTGGTAACGCGATCGGCTTAATTGGTTTGGGTTTGGACGTTACAAAACAAAAAGAAGCTCAAAGACAGTTGCAAAAGTCGGAAGCGAGATTCCGCAAATTAGCTGAGCAGGAAGCGCTGCTGAACCAGCTAGCTAGCAATATCCGCCAATCTCTGGATTTAGATACTATTTTGGCGACAACTGTGCAGCAAATTCGCGAGTTGCTCCTGCTCGATCGCTGTCAGTTTATCTGGTATTTACCCGACGCTTCGCCACCGGTTTGGGATGTGAGATACGAGGCAAAGAATGCCGATTTGCCCTCGCGTTTGGGTTTATATCCTGTCGAGCCAACTGCTTCTATCGGTGAGCGGATTGCCAATTTGGAAATAATTCGGATCGACGATGTTGAGGCATTAACCGATCCAGCCGAACGGGAATTTTTAATGTCTGTAGGGCTCAATTCTCTGCTGGACATTCCCCTTCAAACACAGTCGGGTCAAATTGGCACGCTCCTCTGCGGTGCTTGCAGCGGGGTGCGGCTGTGGAGAGACGATGAAGTGGAACTGTTAATGGCAGTAGGAACTCAATTGGCGATCGCCATTAATCAAGCCGAACTTTACGAAAAATCTCGCCTCGCCGCCGCCGAATCAAAAGCAGCAGCAATGCAGCAAAAATTGCTCAACCAGCTAGGCAGTCAAATCCGCGCTTCTCTAGATTTAGATACTATCTTGGCAACAACTGTGCGGCAAATTCGCGACTTGCTGCAACTCGATCGCTGTCTGTTTATGTGGTATACGCCCGAGGCCGAGACGCCCGCTTGGGATGTCGTCCACGAAGCTAAAAATGATGACTTGCTCTCGCTTTTGGGTTATTACCCTGCTGAGGTAACGGGGACACTGGCGCAAAAGATAGCTAATTTGGAAATCTATCAAATAGATGATGTTGCAACTTTTAGCGATCCAGTAGAAAGGGAATTCTTTTTGCAGGTGGGTTACAAGTCTGTCTTGGATTTGCCGGTTAAGAGTGCAGGGGGTTTAACTGGAGTTGTTGGCTGCACTTCTTGCCGCGAGGTGCACAGGTGGACAAAAGACGAAGTGGAGTTGCTATCGGCAATTTGCGATCAATTGTCGATCGCCATCAGTCAATCTGAACTTTACACTAAAAGCGTCGATTCAGCTCGGATAGCGCAAGAACAAGCTGCAAAACTCGAAGTAACTCTGTGCGAACTTAAGCTTGCTCAAACCCAGCTCATTCAAGCAGAAAAAATGTCAAGTCTCGGTCAGATGGTAGCAGGAATCGCCCACGAAATCAATAACCCGGTCACATTTATTTTCGGCAATCTTACCTACACAGAAGAATACGCCAGAAACCTGATGAAACTGGTGCAAATGTATCGAGATGAATACCCGGAACCTTCTCCAGCGATTCAGGAGGAAATAGAAGTTTTAGAGCTGGATTTTGTGCTAGACGACTTGCCGAAAATGCTGTCTTCTATGCAGGTGGGAGCCACTCGCATCCGGGATATCGTGCGGAGTTTGCGGAATTTCTCTCGCCTCGATGAATCTGACATGAAAAAGGTTAACATTCACGAAGGCATCGACAGCACATTGATGATTTTAGAACACCGTCTGAAAGTTCAGCCGGATCGCCCAGCAATTCAACTTGTTAAAGAATACGGGCAATTGCCACGGGTGGAGTGCTACGCCGGACTATTGAATCAGGTGTTTATGAATATTATTGCTAACGCTATTGACGTGTTACAAGAACCGCTCGAAAATCCGGGAATTATCCGCATTCGTACAGAGGTAGAAGGTACTCTCGCTGTGATTAGAATTGCTGATAACGGTGCAGGGATGACAGATCAAGTCAAGCAACGGATATTTGACCCGTTCTATACTACCAAACGGATCGGTTCAGGAACGGGGATGGGTTTAGCGATTTCCCATTCAATTATTGTAGAAAAACATAAAGGTGACATCAAGTGTTTCTCTGTGGTAGGGAAAGGTACTGAATTTATAATCGAGATTCCGATTAAAAGAACAGAAAATTAAATTGGTTTTTCGGCCAAAATACTAAGGTGCATCACTTGGAAAGACCTGATTTTTTTGTACTAACCTTAAGACAGACGCACCCTACAGGCTACACACAGATAAAAGTTATTTTACCAGAAATTTGTCTGCTGCGTATTGCCCACCCTCCAACTAAAATTGATATGATATTAAAAATCTAAAATCTAAAATCTAAAATCTAAAATGGCCTTACCTCCCGGCAGTTTCGGTTTACCCCTAATTGGCGATACCATCAACTTTTTGCAAGATGCCCAATTCGCGAAAAAACGCCAGCAGCAGTACGGAAATATTTTCAAAACCAGCATTTTCGGACAGCCTACAGTTTTCATGTGCGGCCAAGAGGCGAATTTGTTTGTTTTAAGCAATGAAAACCAATATTTTACTGTGACTTGGCCTCCGAGCACGAAAGCGCTTTTAGGGCCGCTTTCCTTAGCGTTGCAAACGGGTGCTAACCACCAAAATCGGCGCAAGTTGCTGTACCAAGCATTTGGGCCGCGAGCTTTAGCCGGCTACATCGGCGGGATGGAAGATATCACTCAGCGCTATTTGGAAAAATGGGCCAAAATGGAAACGCTGACTTGGTATCCCGAACTGAGAAATTATACTTTTGATGTTGCGGGGAAGTTGTTAGTAGGGATTGATAATGGTTCGGAAACGACGCTAGGACATTATTTTGAAACCTTCTCTGATGGTTTATTTTCTATTCCTTTAGATGTACCTTGGACTAAGTTTGGCAAAGCTAAAAATGGCAGAAAGCTGCTGTTGGCAGAACTTGAAAAGATTATTCGCGATCGCCAGCAAGGAACCCCTAGTGACAATGATGCTGTGAGTTTGCTGATTTCGGCTCGCGATGACGAGGGAAATAGTTTGAGTTTGGATGAGTTAAAAGATCAAGTGCTGTTGCTGCTGTTTGCGGGACACGAAACTTTAACTTCGGCGAGCGCCTCTTTTTGCCTTCTGCTAGCTCAAAATCCCGATGTGATGGCAAAAGTCCGCGCCGAACAGCAGCAGTTCCCCGCTACGGAACCCCTAACATTGGAGCAACTCAAACAAATGACCTATTTAGAACAGGTGCTGCAAGAAGTGCTGCGTTTAGTTCCACCGGTGGGAGGTATTTTTCGGACAGTCATTAATGCTTGCGAGTTCGGCGGCTATGAAATTCCCAAGGGCTGGACTGTGCTTTCTCAGATAAATCAAACCCATCAGGATAGTCAACTTTATCCTGAACCCGATCGCTTCGATCCCGATCGATTTAACTCCGAGCGATCGGCTAAACCGTTCAGCTACGTACCCTTTGGCGGCGGTTTGCGAGAATGTTTGGGCAAAGAATTTGCGCGATTAGAGATGAAGTTGTTTGCGGCAAAGATTGTTCGGGAGTTTGAATGGGAGCTTTTACCGGATCAAGATTTGAATTTAATCAGAGTACCGACTCCGCATCCCCGCGACGGTTTGCGAGTCAAATTTCGGCGGAACTATTCTTAAGAACAGGCAAGATGCCTGTTCCACAATCGGGTAAATTTTCTTGTGGGGGGTTGCTCTGAGCAACGCCCTGAAAGCCACAAGATGCCTGTTCCATAATCGGGTGAATTTTCTTGTGGGGAGTAGGGGTTGGGCTTCTAGCCCGCCCTGAAAGCCTTATTGAGAATGGTGCAACATTTCAGTTGAGATTGATATCTTGCACCATTCTCAATAAGCTTTTTATGAACAGGCAAGATGCCTGTTCCACAAAGAGTGAATTTTCTTGTGGAACAGGCCGAAAAGCCTGTTCTTGATAATGGTGCAATATCTCAGTCTCAATCAACATCCAATTGCATCGGCCCCAAATACTTAGTTAAATAAGGAGAAAAAACCTCATAAATCAGAGTCAATGGCTTCCCGTGATGCCAAAACAAATAGTGTCGGCCCCAAAAAGGCCCCGACTGTTCAAAAGCTGACTCCAAAGCCACCGAATTACCGCAATAAATGCCCTGCACATCGCGATACAATTCTGTCCGCAGCCTCGCTAAACTGGCCCAAATTGGCAAAGATTTATTTTGTAAATATTCGTCTACATGACTCGCTTCCCACCAAGAAGTCGCATAGGCCAAGCGCTGTCCCGAAGCAGTCCGCAGCCACACTTGGCGGCGCAGGCGCGGCCCCGGAACCGCGACAATTTGCTGGGGCGCGCCGTCGGCGTCTTCACCAACTAAAGACATATCGATCACATCTACTTCTGTGGGTTCCCCTGTCAGCAGTTGCAGATGACGGGTGGGGGAACCGTCGCCCAGGAGCAGTATTTGCCATGCCGGTGCGAGCTTGGTGTGGGGCAAACCCTTCTGTACTGCGTCTTCGGCTCCTTGCCACAGGGGGTTGAGAGCGTGCCAGGTGCGGCTGTTTTTGGGTGTGAATGTTGCAGTCAAGGGTCTTTACAAAACTTAATTTTTTGTTTATTATAACGCTTCTGCAATCTACAATTTAAATCTGTTTAGAAACGGGCTCTTCGGCCCGTTCCACAATAAAATTGAGTTTGTGTGGAACAGGCATCTTGCCTGTTGTTGAATAAAATTGAGTTTGTGTGGAACAGGCACCTTGCCTGTTGTTGAATAAAATTGAGTTTGTGTGGAACAGGCATCTTGCCTGTTGTTGAATAAAATTGAGTTTATGTGGAACAGGCATCTTGCCTGTTGTTGAATAAAATTGAGTTTGTGTGGAACAGGCATCTTGCCTGTTGTTGAATAAAATTGAGTTTGTGTGGAACAGGCATCTTGCCTGTTGCTAAGCGAGAATGGTGCAACATCTCAGTTAAATCCGCTACCCAATCTGTTGCCGAACTTCCCTCTGCTATATGTTAAGAATAACCGAAATAAAACTCCCCCTAGATCATCCTCAAGATGCGATCGCCAGTGCAATCCTCAAAAAGCTGCAAATTCCCCCCGAAGAATTGCTCGGCTATTCCATCTTCAAGCGCAGTTACGATGCTCGTAAAAAAGCAGAAATCCTCCTTGTCTATATTGTGGATGTAGAGACGACACAAGAAAAGCAACTTCTCCAACGCTTCAAAAAAGATCCTCATGTGATGGTAACACCAGACACGAGTTATCGCTATGTAGCCAAAGCCCCCAGCAATTTGACGATTCGCCCCATTGTGATTGGTACAGGGCCGTGCGGTATGTTTGCCGGTCTGATGCTGGCACAAATGGGGTTTCGCCCCATCCTTTTAGAACGCGGAAAAGCTGTGCGCGATCGCACGGTTGATACCTTTGGATTTTGGAAGAAAAAAGCAGAATTCAACCCCGAATCTAACGCCCAGTTTGGCGAAGGTGGTGCGGGTACTTTTTCCGATGGCAAACTCTACAGCCAAGTTAAAGATCCTCAGCATTATGGGCGGAAGGTGTTGACGGAACTTGTGAATGCGGGAGCTTCACCGGAAATTTTATATATTAATAAACCCCATATTGGCACGTTCAAACTGGTGGGAATTGTCCAAAGTATTCGCGCCCAAATTGAATCATTAGGCGGAGAAATCCGGTTTCAAACTCGTGTAGAAGATATCCACATCGAAAATGGAAAAGTGCAGGGACTTACCCTGGCTAGTGGAGAATATATTGCTAGTAATTATATAGTTCTGGCGGTGGGACACAGCGCCCGCGATACTTTTGAAATGTTGTTTTCGCGCGGGGTTTACATCGAGGCTAAACCTTTTTCTATTGGTTTTCGGGTGGAACATCCCCAAACTATTATCGATCGCTGTCGTTTTGGCGATCGGGCAGGCCATAAGCTTTTGGGTGCCGCCGATTACAAACTGGTTCACCATTGCCAAAACAATCGTTCTGTGTATAGTTTCTGTATGTGTCCCGGTGGTTTGGTAGTGGCGGCTGCGTCCGAACCGGGGCGACTTGTTACTAATGGAATGAGTCAATATTCTCGCAATGAACGCAATGCTAACAGCGGGATTGTGGTGGGTATCACGCCGGAGGATTATCCCGGTCATCCCTTAGCAGGAATTGAGTTTCAGCGTCGCCTAGAAGAACGGGCATTTGAGTTAGGAGGTGGCACTTACAACGCCCCTGGGCAGCTTGTGGGTGATTTTTTGGCGAATCGCCCTTCCACGGCGCTAGGCAGTGTCCAGCCGTCTTATACGCCGGGAGTTGTGATGACTGATTTGAGCGAAAGTTTGCCAGATTATGCGATCGCAGCTATCCGCGAAGCACTTCCGGCTTTTGACAAACAGATTAAAGGATTTGCGATGGATGATGCGGTTTTAACTGGTGTGGAAACGCGCACTTCTTCACCAATTCGGATTAAACGCAAGGAAGATTATCAGAGTTTGAATACAGAAGGCCTTTATCCTGCTGGGGAAGGTGCAGGATATGCGGGTGGAATCCTGTCGGCGGGGATTGATGGGATTAAGGTGGCGGAGGCGGTTGCTTTGAGCATATTGCAATCTTCAAACCACAAAATTTGAGGCTGGATTTGAGGATTTTTAGATGGTTTCAAGATTGCCCTCAACTGTCAACTGTCAACCGTCAACTGCGGGACTTACGCATCGAAACTCACATCTTGCATCATTCTCAAGAACAGGCAAGATGCCTGTTCCACAATAAAATTCACTCTTTGTGGAACAGGCATCTTGCCTGTTCATAAAAAGCTTATTGAGAATGGTGCAACATCTCAGTTCAAACAGCAGCTAAACGCGATCGAATTTCGGTATCGGTATACTCCGGCGTCCAGCCTTCTTGGGTGGTAAAATAGCGCACCGCTTTAACTTTCCGCGCTGCTGTCAAATAAAACCAGTGTTCTGTATTCGCCGGCACGTTAATAAATTCTTCAGGCTGCACTGTGAGTTCGACTTGGCTACCGTCGGGCCGCACGAAGCCGAAAATGCCCTCGCCTGCTACGATATAGCGGACTTCATCATCGGCGTGGATGTGGCACTTGTTGAATTTGGACAGCAAGGTGTCGAGGTTGGGAATGTCTGGGTGCAGTACAATTAAGTCTCGCGATTGATAGCCTGCGGTTTCCTTGAGTTGTTGAAAGTAGCCGTCGAGGGCTTGCAGCACTTGCTCTTTTTGATTGTCGTCTAGAGCATCTTTAGCTAACAAATTTTGAATTTCAGCGCTGTCACCCACGGGCCAGCGGTTGAGTTGAATGTTTAAAGGCGCGAGTTCGCGCGCAATGTCGCTTTGTTGAGTGTAGGTTGTACCGTTTTCGAGTTGCAGGATAGCCATTTTTGCACGTTCCAATTTTTGGGTGAGGCGATACACAGGCACTGTGAAAGATGTTTGTCGATCGCGCCTGTACCAGAACCACAATTTTAACGCTAATTTGAACAAGCTTTTCGGCCTGTTCCACAACAGTTGAATATTTGTCGCGATAATATTATAAGTCAGGCGCCAGCTAGCACCAGCAGCGATCGGCAATACTGATATCTTAAATGTAACTTTTGCAACAACTATGCCTACTTATACGGGAATTTCTAGCGAAGCATTTCAACATCCCCTCGATCGCCAAGCTGAGGAAGCGTTACGGAGCGTGCCTGGATTTGACTTAATTGCCAGCAAATTTGTAGAATTTATCTACGAACGACCGCAATTCGTTTACCTAATGGGAAATAGCATTCAAGTCGGCCCACGCCAATATGCCAGCATTTATCATATATTTCGCGAGTGCGTGCAGGCTTTAGATGTTTTTCCAGAACCAGGTTTGTTTGTTTCTCAGAATCCCTCAGTTAACAGCTATGCCCTGGGAAAAAACCAACCTTATGTAGTATTAAACACTGGTCTTTTAGACTTGTTGGACGAGGCGGAACTGCGGGTAGTCTTGGCTCACGAGTTGGGACACATTAAATGCGGTCATCCAACTTTAAATCAAATGGCGATGTGGGCGATGAGCGTGGCATCGACAATTGGGGAGATGACTTTCGGGCTGGGAAATATGGTCGGTAGCGGTTTAATTTTCGCTTTTTACGAGTGGCGCCGCAAGGCGGAATTATCGGCAGACCGGGCGGCTTTGTTGGTAACGGATGACTTAAACAGTGTGATGAAGACGATGATGAAACTTGCGGGAGTTAGCAGTAAATATGCTGACCAATGCAGTTTGCAAGAATTTATCCGCCAGTCTGACAACTATCAAGAGCTCGATCGAGACAATCTCAACCAAGTGTATAAGTTTTTACTTTACAACGGCGGCCAAGGTGTGATGCTGAGTCACCCTTTCCCCGTGGAACGCCTGCGGTATTTGCGAGACTGGGCAAGTTCCGAAGAATACCGCCAAATTAAGCTGGGGAACTACAAGCGGGCTGTAGCTGAGGGTGCGGTTGATGTGAAGTCCCAAACGCCTAACAGCGAGACGGAGGCTTTGCGCCGTCAGATTGAAGAGTTGCAGCGGGAGATCGATCGGCAAAAATCAAAGCGAAACTAAGTTTCCTCGTCCCCAGGCTGAGCCTGGGGATGCAGATCCAGAGGCTCTGCCTCTTCTTCGCCAGGAGCAGCGAGGCAGAGCCTCTGGATCTCGGTTCCCAGGCAGAGCCTAGGAACCAGCTAACCAGCTAAACCAGCTAAATGTTTTGTTGAAGATTTACCGGATTTGAGGGAGGGAGAAACGTAAAAGGAAGCTAAACCAGTGAGAGACTTACTCGCAACTGGCCTCCAATCTAAAAACTGTCCCCTCCTTTCGGAAATCTGTTTCTGAGGAGGTGTAGTTTAAATCAAGAGAAGCTTATAAATCAACGGGGCTAAAAAAAATGAATATTGATAACGCAATGAATACTAACAAACCAACTTCTAATTTTTTCGGCAATGTGGGAAAAGTCGCGATCGCCCTGACTCTGCTAGCCGCCGGCATGGCATTTACAAATCCTGCGAGAGATCAATACCTAACTTATGCTTCCGGCGTACTCCAAAACGAGTTGGAAAGCACTGTGTGCAAAGATTCTCGCGTGCCGAAAGCTTTGGGCGGCATTACAGATACTTTGATCGGCAGTTGCAAGAATTTGCTGACTTCGCAGCGGGGCACGATCGAAAGCTTGCTCGACAATACAACGCAGCGTCAAAATTTAGGTGTTGTCAGCATTTATACAACTGAACTGGGCAAAAAAAGCTATCAAACGGTTGGAGCTTTTGGTAATTTTGTGACGCTGCCACCTAGTTCTGAAAATGCTCAAAATTAGAGTCAAATTAAGTTCAATTGCCGAAACCGGGTTTTTTAGAAAGCCCGGTTTTTGCTTAGGTAATTCTCTATCAGTAAATCTCAATAAATTCGGAGAGCGCAGCACATATTTTTAATGAGCCACGCTATTAGAGACAAAATATTAAGTTTTCTTAAAGAACAAAAGTTATTGTCTCACTTAATATTAACATGAACGCTATAAAGTTTGATGTTTAACAAATAAGCAGATGGCAATGCAATTAAGTAAGGGTGAGAGATTTAATATCTCTAAAGAAGCGCCCGGTTTAAAAAAAATGGCGATCGCCCTCGGTTGGCAGGTGACAGAGGCAGGACAAAGCTACGATATTGATGTCTCTGCGTTTATGCTAGGTGCTGACGGCAAAATACCTAACGATAAATATTTGATCTTTTACAATAATTTGCAATCCTTTGACAGTTCGGTACTGCAATCGATTCCTGACAAAAACAACCGAAGTCAAGAAAATAAGACTATTTACGGCGTTATCTTAGAAAGAGTTAATCCTGAAATTGAGGAAATAACTTTTGTTGTGACTATTCACGAAGCAGATAAAATTAATGCAAATTTTAGCAATATCAAAAATGCTTTTATCAAAGTTTCCAATTTGGATACAAAAAGCGAACTTGTTCGGTATGAATTAAAAGAGAATTTTTCGCGAGAGACTGCTGTAGAATTTGGTCGTTTGTATAGAAAGAATGGAGAGTGGAGATTTCAGGCTGTAGGAGCAGGATATCAGGCAGGATTGCAGAGTTTTGTTGACAAGTATTGCAGCTAAAACATTAATAATATTGCTCCCATTACTCACGACTTGGCAGCGGGAACGACCGATGATTGGCCGTTTCCGGCTGGGGAGTGGGAGGTGGAGTCAGAACCGGAAGCGGAACAGTCTCGTCTGGAGCTTTTGGTAAATTTGTTACCTTGTTACCTAGTTCTGAAAATGCTCAAAAGTAGGGTCAAATTAAGTTCAATTGTAGAAACCGGTTGGGGCAGAAAGCCCGGTTTTCACTTAGGTAATTCTCTGTAAGTAAATCTCAATAAATTCAGATACAGGCAGCAGATATTTTTAATCAAGCCCGCGATTAGAGAAACTCTGTTAAATTTCATTAATTAAAAAACTTATTGTGCCACTTAACATTAAAATTAGGAGTATAAAATTTTAGGCTTAACAAATAAGCAGATGGTAATGCAATTAAGTAAGGGTGAGAGATTTAATCTTTCTAAAGAAGCGCCCGGTTTGAAAAAAATGGCGATCGCCCTCGGTTGGCAGGCGACAGAGGCTGGACAAAGCTACGAGATTGATGTCTCTGCCTTTATGCTAGGTGCTGACGGCAAACTACCTAACGATAAATATTTTATCTTTTACAATAATCTGCAATCCTGTGACGGTTCGGTACTGCAATCGATTCCTGATAAAAACAACCGAGGTCAAGAGAATAAGAGTATTTACGGCGTTATTTTAGAGAAAATCAATCCTGAAATTGAGGAAATAACTTTTGCTGTCACTATTCACGAAGCAGATAAAATCAAGGCAAATTTTAGCAATATCAAAAATGCTTTTATCAAAATTACCAATTTGGATACGGGAAGCGAACTGGTTCGCTATGAATTAAAAGAGAATTTTTCGCGAGAGACTGCTGTAGAATTTGGTCGTTTGTATAAAAAGAATGGAGAGTGGAGATTTCAGGCGGTAGGAGAAGGATATCAGGCAGGATTGCAGAGTTTGGTTGACAAGTATTACAGCGGAAATAGCAATAATATTGCGCCCATTAGTAGGGAGTTGACAGCGGTCACAACAGCAGATGATTTGCAGTTGCCTGCTTGGGATTTGGAGGTGGATTCAGAACCGGAAGCGGAACAGTCTCGTCAGACTCGAAGGGTACAGCCATCACGAATTAACAATCAAGTTAATAATAATTCGCGAAGCCGCAAAATACCCGCAGCTTTATTAGCAGGTTTAGGGGTTTTGGTGTTGGGAACAAGTGTAGGGACGATCGCCTTTATGCGATCGGGAAATGAAACGCTGAACCAAGCGAAAATACTGGCACTTGACACGCAGAATGCAGGGAAAGCCACCGATGTCAATTTGCTCAGAAGTTTCGATAAACGACTTAAAGAAACGATCGCCAATTTAGAGAAAATTCCTAACTTCCCCGGCTTTGGGTATCAGCAAGCTAGAGCAGATTTGCTGCAACTGCGCCCGATTTTGGTTCCAATAGCCCAAAACTTACAGGCGGCAGAAAGTCTAGCAACGGCTCAAAAATTGGCGATGGAAGCTGCTGTGGTTGTGCAAAAACCGCCTCATCCGATCGAAGTTTGGCAGCAGTCGCAAAGTAAATGGCAACAGGCGATCGCACTTTTAGAAGCGATCGATTCACGTACACCTGTTTATAATCTAGCTCAAAATAAGTTATCTAATTACCGAGCCAATCGCGCTGTTATCAGTCAAAGAGTTGCGATCGCTCAAAAAGCCGCAAATTTCAGCAACCAAGGTTCTTTGAAAGTTCAAAAGGGAGATGTTCCGGGGGCGATCGCCAATTTTACTCAGGCTTTAGCGCTGAATCCGAACATACCTCAAGCTTACCTCGGATTGGGGATTGCTACTGGCCAACAGGGAAACAAGCAGCAGGCAATTTACAATTACGATCGAGCGCTGCAATTTAATCCTAACTTGGCAGAAGCTTATTTCGGTCGCGGTCAAGCATACTATGAATTGGGAAACAAGCAAAAGGCGATCGGGGATTACGAACAAGCTATTCGCGTTAATCCTAATTATGGTTTGGCTTATTTGGAACGAGGTGCTATTCGCTGTATGTTGGGAACAAAATCGCAAGCAGTAGCAGATTTTCAACAAGCGGGAGAACTTTTCTCAAAGCAAGGAGACGGAAATAATTACAAACTAGCACAAAGCTTTATTAAAGATTGTCAAGAACCGAGTGTACAGGCTGCAATCTGCGATTATCGAAGGAACATAGACTCCTTCGGCCGAGCCTGCGGTCGATCTGTTAATGTTCCGATTATAATTAGAAGAAAATCGGCGATCGATACCTCAAACTCTGAGTCTACTGATGTTAAAAGCAGTAGCAGCGATGAAAAAATCTCGCCTGCATATTCTGATAGCAGCAGCACAAGAACTCGCAGCAGGAGAAGAAGTAAAAGGTAAACGGCTGTTGCATTAGTTAATAGATGACAAAATTTGCTGGTAAGCATCGATAGTTTGTTGGGCGATCGCCTCCCAGTTATAATGCTTTCTTGCGTACTCTTGGCCCTTCAATCCCCGCCGTTTGCGCTCCTGTGGGTTCAGAAGTGCTGATTTGATTGAATTGGCGATCGCCCCTATTTCCAAAGGTTCTACCCAGCCAGCTTCTGCTTGCTGTATGTCTTCCGCAATATGTATGCGATCGGAAATGGCGACAGGTACACCCGCAGCCATCGCTTCGGCTACAGCAATGCCAAAGTTTTCGTAATAAGAAGGCAATACAAATAAGTCGGCTTTTGTCAATAGTTCAACTTTTAAATCACCGCTCACAAAGCCAGTTATTGTTGTGTATTTTGCTAAGCTTGAATTCTGAATTTGTACTTTAATTTGTGTTTCATAATCAGCATCTTGGGGATTTGAACCAGCTAAAATAAAGTGAAACTCTATGCCCAATGCCAAAATACTTTCTAAGGCTGGAATTAACAAATCAAGCCCTTTTTTAGGTTCAATTCGCGACATAAATAAGATGATTGGCACTTCAGATTCCCGCAAACTCTTAGGAAACAAACCTGCTGTCACCCCCAATGGAATCACCAAATCCCGTGGCACAGGCATCTTGCCTGTGAAGTCCAAATCCCGTGGCACAGGCATCTTGCCTGTGGAGTCCAAATCCCGTGGCACAGGCATCTTGCCTGTGGAGTCCAAATCCCGTGGCACAGGCATCTTGCCTGTGAAGTCCAAACCAAATCTTTCTGAGATTTTAGCCTCTTCTTTACTTGTGAAATGAATTGCGGCTGCCCCTGCTAAATTAGGGCGTTCTAAAAGCGTGGCATAAATCTGTTTCAAGCGCTTTTTTTTCTGCAAATCGGCAGGATCAAGCATACCGCAGGGACGCATAATATAGGGCAACTTGTGATATCTAGCAATTGTGGCCGCAAAGGTAGTTACTGGCGAAAAAAGAGCGTGAATGTGAGCCAGGTCAAATTGTCGCGCATTTTGATTCAACCACTGCAATAACGAGAGAGAAAACTTATATCTACGAAACGGAGAACAGCGGAAATAAATAATTTGATAACCGCTTTGTTTTATTGGTTCATTCAGAGGAACATCTAAGGGAATTTGACCGATATCTCCGTTAGAATCTGTGGTGATAATGGTGACATCAATGTTTTTTGCTGCGAGGGCTGCAGAAAGTCCGAGTACCATTTGACTCGGCCCGCCGTAGACGAGGGAAATTGAGGGGATAATTTGGAGAATCCGCATGGTTAGCACTTGGTGTTAGCTGAGGTAGCTGGTTGTGTTATTATAGAAAGAATTGCAAAAATTGCACGTTATACTAATTTAGGCGATCGGAGGCAAGTTATGCTGATTGGATTCAGCGTCGGCAACTACAAATCTTTTAAAGAAACTGTCACCCTCAGCATGGTAGCTTCGTCAATTACTGAGGAAGACAAAGAGCTGGATGAAAATAATGTATTCCCAATTAATGATAAGTTAAGCTTACTCAAAAGTGCTGCTATTTATGGAGCTAACGCCAGTGGTAAGAGCAACATTGTTGCTGCTATTAACTTTATGAAATGGTTTGTCCTCAACTCATCCAAAGAAACGCAAGTTTCAGACGCGATCGATATTGAAGCATTTAGGCTAAGTACGGAGACAGAAAAAGAGCCGTCTTTCTTTGAAATCGTTTTTCTACTAGAAGACAAAACTTTTAGGTACGGTTTTGAGGTGAACGCGCGGGAAGTTGTTTCTGAGTGGCTATTTCAATCTGATGACAGTGAAGAAAAAATGCTTTTTGAACGGGATTTTGATAATTATATATTAGATGATTTCCCAGAGGGACAAGGAATTATCGATAAAACCCGAAGTAATGCTTTATTTCTTTCTGTAGTCGCACAATTTAATGGTAAAATTTCTGGCAAAATATTGCTGTGGTTCAGTAAAACTTTGCAATTGATATCAGGCTTGGAAGATAGAGAATACCGCAAGCAAACCTTGGAGTCTTTGGAGAATGCTGGGCACAGACACGATATTATTGAATTTATCAAAAAATTAGACTTAGGTATTTTAGGTATTGATGAGATCAAGATTAATATTCCACCTCCTGTATTTTTTATTTCTAATAATACAGAAAAATACGGTGGCTCCTACGGTAATTTATACCCTAACTCTGAAACCAAAACTACGGTGCACGTGCACACACTTCACCCAAAATATGATGCTGACGGTAAGCAGACTTCTAAGGTACTATTCGATATCGAAAAGCATGAATCCGAGGGAACAAACAAACTGTTTGCATTAGCAGGCATTCTTCTGGATACTTTAAGGACAGGAAAGATTTTATTAATTGATGAACTTGATGCCAGACTGCATCCGCTGATTACTCGCGAATTAATCTGCTTATTCAATTCTAACGAGACTAATCCGCACAACGCACAGCTTATATTCACGACACACGACACAAACTTGCTCAGCAGCAAGACTTTTCGCAAGGATCAAATATGGTTTACCGAAAAGGACAACAAGGGCGCTACAGATTTGTATTCTTTGGTAGAGTATAAAGTCGGAAAAAATGCCTCATTTGAGCGCGATTATATTATCGGCAAGTATGGCGCTATCCCTTTTATTGGTAATTTCAAAGAACTAATAGGTGAACTTCATGAATAAAAAAAGTTCGTCTAGAAAAACAAATATTGATTACTACAATAGAAAGGTTAAAACTAGAAGATGGTTTTTAATCGTGTGCGAAGGTGAGAAAACAGAACCCAACTATTTTAGAAGTTTCCCGGTAGACACAAAGGTAATTAAGCTGGATATCAAAGGAGAAGGAAAAAATACGAAGAGTTTAGTAGAAAAAGCTATTGAGTTAAAAAACGACACAGAATCCGACGAAAAAGACCGATTTTGGTGCGTGTTCGATCGCGATAACAACCCTAAAAATCCTAACGACGCGCAAAATTTCAATGCAGCTATAAATATTGCCCAAAATAACGGCATTAAAGTAGCTTATTCCAATGATGCGTTTGAACTTTGGTATTTACTACACTTCCATTATTATAATGCAGCAATTTCTCGCAAAGATTATCAAAATATGCTAACCAAGTTATTGGGACACGAGTATAAGAAAAACAGCGAGACGATTTATGAGGAACTAAAAGACAAACAGCAGGGTGCAATTAAACACGCCAAACGGCTTTTACAGGAATACGATCGCCCCAACCCTGAAAGTGATAATCCTTCAACAACAGTACATTTGCTAGTCGAAGAACTTAACAGTTTTATTCCTGATTGATGAGGGAGAAAGTCGTAGAAACCGGGTTTATAGCCGCCCCATGCGTAAGCCCTGCAACTTTCGTAGACGAGAGAAATTGAGGGGATAATTTGGAGAATCCGCATCAGGGATAGTTATTTAAATCCACATACCAACATTTCCCATTACAAATTTAATTATCTATCTGCAAAAGGCTGCCCGTCTAGCTGTTCAGCTTCCTCTCTTTTTGTGGCTGTAATTTGGGTATTGTGAGCCATTGTCTTGGAAAATTCATACATTTCACTGGCTTTGGCTTCCGCAGCTTTCACAATTTCCAGGATTTCCTGGAGTAGGCTTTCATCTGGTAATTGTTTCATGGCAATGCTTCTAATCTCTCCACTACTTTGTCAATCATAATTCTCGATTCGGGAGCCATCTTTAGCAAGGCTGCTAAATAATCTCCTGCTTTTTGAACATCTTCATCGGGCACACCAGCCATCAATACATTGCCCACAATGTGCTCTGCTTGTAAGCGAGTACCTGCTACGTTGAATTGAAAATTGGTGATGGAAGAAAAGTATTGCATCAGTATTTCATTCTGGGGAAAAAGAGACATGGCTCTTCTAAGTGCAAAAAGTCCCTGCGTTGCTTGGCGCTCGCTATCGTCTAATACCTGGTAGAGTTCGTTAACCAAAGAGCGTATGTCGGGAGGAATAGACATTTACTACAGTTTTTATTTAACACTTGCATTATAGCTAAAAGTTACAACAATTCTTTGTAGAATTCCAATAACTGCTCAGCTAAAGCTTTATTGGTATAATTGCTCATCGCTCTATGATAACCCCGATCGCCCAAATCGGCCGCCAACTCCCGCCGCTCCATCAATTTCTCCAAACATTCTCGCAAAACCCCTGCATTTCCTTCTGGGAATAATAAGCCCGCATCGCCGATGACGTGGGGAATTTCCCCGCAGTCGGAACCAATCACCGGAATTTTACAGGCCATCGCTTCAATTAAAACGTGACCAAATTGTTCTTTCCAGCCCACCGTGGTCAAAGTTTTGAATTTATAGCTGGTTTGCGAAGGCAATACCAAACAGTTCATTAAGTTAATGTAAGGGGGAATTTCTTCGTGGGAAACGCTTTCTACCCAGATTATTCGATCGCTGATTCCCCATTCAATACATTTTTCGGCGAGGTGCGTCCGCAATTTTCCTTGTCCTACTAACAGCCACTTCCAAGAGCTTTTTTTCAACCCTGCCAAGGCTTCAGCTAAAGTCAACAGTCCTTTTTCTTCGACAAATCGCCCTACAAATCCTACCACAAAATCGGTCGGTTTAATACCGAACCTGCGCGATAAATCAGCGTCTTTACCAGTGGGGCGAAACAAAGTTTCATCTACTCCGAGTTGCGGCATTACTTTTACCGCACCTTCATAGCCCCGCTGCCGCAAAATTTTAGCTCCATCTAAGTTACCTGCAATAATTCCGTCGGTGTGCTGAAGATTGTAATTTTCTAAGACTGAAACCGGCCAATTCAATTGATAAGGCAGATTCCACCAAGTAAATAATATATTTTTTGCTTCCAGTTTTAGCAGTTTATTTAGTAAAATTAACTGAGCGCAAGCGATAGATTTTGAACCTTGTTCAACTTGAATTATCTGCGGTTTAATGTTTTGCAGAAGTTCAATTAAATCTATACCAAAAGTTAGCAATCCTTGATTGTTTTGACTAAAGTTGGAGACGGGGACTACTTTAAATGAGCCTTTTTGATAAAATTGCGTTTCTATAATTTTATGTTGTACGCCTCCGGGTTTCCAACGCTGCGGCACTACAACTGTTACTTCAATATCGGGTTCTAGGTTGGCTAATATCTTGAATTTTTCCCGATTAATGTCCACAATATAGGTGTGGCTAGCCACGAGAATTCTCATTTATTGGGAAGGGCGAATGGAGAATAGGTAATTATTTCTACCAATTTTATATGAGGCTGCATAGAATCTGATCCCCCCTAACCCCCCTTAATAAGGGGGGGACAAGAGCTTGGTCAAAGTCAACCCCTACTCCCCTTATTAAGGGGGATTTAGGGGGCTCGAAATAGATGCAACTTCACATTAAATTGGTATTCTCGTTAATCTGGTCTTGATGACTATAAGTTTGTCCATCATTCCACAGAGATTGAATTAGTGTATTTATAGCACTGAGAAAACCCAGGATATAAAAAGCAAATCTAGTTATAATTTTAAGGGGCGAGGTGCTTTTATAACAAGGTGGATTTCCCAAAACGTGGCAGTCAAAGAGTTTTGCAAAAAATCGCAGGCATTGAAAGGCTGTTAAATTTTTCAATCCCATGAGGAAATGGTTGTGATAAAATGTGACTTGATATTCGATCGATCGCGTACTGACATCGTGACACCCGCCGCTCTCTTCCCCTAAGTGAACTAAACACGCATTGGGATCGTACCAAATTTTCATGCCAGTCGATCGCAATCTCAAACAAAAATCCGACTCCTCCCGCACCGCACTCCCTGCAAACCGCTCGTCAAACCTCAGCCCGCATTCGGCAAAAACCTGCCGGCGAAAAGACATATTACAGCCTCTAGCCGAGAGCACCTGCTGCGGTTTGACTGTATGCACCAAATCGATAAAATACCAGGCAATGCCCGCATCCATCGCTTCTGAGGGCAAATATTCGATCGCCAAATCGCCTCCAGAATTATCCAGTTTCATTCTGTCAAAAACCCTGCCCGCCACACATCCCACATCGGGTTTTTCTAAATAATTGCCAGCGTGAGCCGCCAAAAAACCATCTGGCAATTGTACATCATCATCAATAAATAAAATAATCTCTCCAACTGCGCGCCGCACTGCATAATTTCGAGCCGCCGGCAAACTCGCCCAATCTACTCGAAACCAGCGAATTTTGCCAGCCTTTGCCAATTCCTCTAAATAAACTTGAGTTTCAGATTCGTGGGTGCGAGTTTGATCAATTACCAGCACTTCAAAATTCGGGTAATTTTGCCTAATCGCATCAGCCAATGTCTCTCGCAGAGGTTGCTCGCGGTTGTAGGTAGGTATCACAACAGAAATCATCATCACACAATTGAGTGAAAATAAAGTTAAGGGCAGGCATCCTGCCTACCCCACTCGTTATTTTTGGAGAAGTTGATTAAAAATCGAAATTAATAGTTAGAAATTTTGATTTCTGAATTTTGAATTCAAAGATTTCAACTCAAAACTCAACACTCAAAATTCACAACTTTTAGCAAGTCCCCCTTTCCATCAGATAGCGATGTGTTGCTGAACGGCTAAAACTAAATTTTCAGTCCAGAAATTAGCCAATTCGGCGCTGGCAGCTTCCACCATAACTCGGATTAGCGGTTCAGTGCCAGAAGCGCGAACCAAAACCCGTCCCTGTTCGCCCATTGCTGTTGTAGCGCGATCGATCGCACTTTGCATTGCCTCGCACTCGTGCCATTTCAGGCGTTTTTCGCGATCGTCCACCCGAATATTTCGCAACAACTGCGGATAAGTTTGGAAACTGCCACTTACCAATTGTGCCAAAGATTCCCCGGACTGGCGCACCAGCGAAGCCAAATGCAAAGCCGTCAGCAAACCGTCGCCACTGATACCGTAATGCGGACAAAGAATGTGTCCCGACTGTTCGCCGCCCAACATCGCACCAGTGCGCTGCATTTCAGCGTGAACGTACTGATCTCCGACGTTGGTTCTAGTTAGTTTGCCGCCCAATTCTTCCCAAGCTCGCTCGAAGCCGAGGTTAGCCATTACAGTAGAAATAATTAAATTGGATGGTAACTGTTGGGAGTCGCGCAACTGCCGGCCCCACAGATAAAGAATGTAATCGCCGTCAATCGTTCGCCCTTGGTTGTCAACACCCAAAACTCGATCGGCATCGCCGTCAAAAGCAAATCCCAAATCGGCATTGTGTTCCAAAACCGCCGCTTGCAAACTGTCGAGATGAGTAGAACCGCAGTTAACATTAATACGAGATCCATCAGGAGAGTCGTGCAAACAGATCACATCCGCCCCCATTTGCGCGAACACCGCCGGCGCCAAACCTGCAGCGGCCCCCCAAGCCAAATCCAAAACTATCCGCATTCCCTCCAAATTCATCTGTTGCAGCGAATCACAGAGCGAAGTGGCATAATCTTTAACCAACTCAGAGCGATGGTAGTGGTGTCCCCAACCTAAGCTAGCAATTGGAACCTTTGCCCCCCGGATTCCCGCTTCGATTTGTTCCTGCAACTGCTGCGACAGCTTGGAGCCGTTTGAGCCGAAAAATTTAATGCCGTTGTCTTCTGGGGGATTGTGAGAAGCCGAAATCATCACTCCGCCGACCGACTCCGAAACGCTTGCCAGATAAGCAACGCAGGGAGTGGGACACAATCCCAAATTCCACACTTCCAAACCGGCGGCCGTCAAACCCGCTGACAGTGCCATTGCCAGCATATCGCTGGAATTCCTGCTGTCTTGCCCCAAAATCACAGGGCCCTGGTTGGGGGAATTTTGGCGTAGAACTTGTCCAGCCCAGAAGCCCACTTGCAGGGCTAGGGGTGCATTCAGCAATTCTCCAACTTTCCCGCGAATGCCGTCTGTGCCGAAGAGTTTGGTATTGGGCAGGGGGAGGCTATCTCCCAGCAGAATCGTATCGCGTTTGACTGGCTGTACCGAGTTAGCAGCCGGAAACTCGCTGCCACGAGGGCGCGAAGGTGTCTGAACCATATTCACTCCTTTAGGAATATTCACACTCACACTTTGGGTTCATGTTACAACTGAAAGTCTTTATTTTCAGCCTAAACTTCATTTATTTCGTCAATTGCTGAGGCAACTTGCTCTGACAACCTACGCACAAAGCTTAACTTCATCGGAAAAATTTGTATGGTATTCAAGGGAAAAACTTTTAGTACCGGGGGCGCCCACGCCCGGAAACCCGGTTTCTTTCTGCCTCCAGGCGTGACCGCGAATTTCTCGATCTTATATCTTGCACCATTCTCAATAAGCTTTTATGAACAGGCTTTCCGGCCTGTTCCACAAGAAAATCGACTCTTTGTGCAACAGGCCGGAAAGCCTGTTCTTGAGAATGGTGCAAGATGTGAGTTGATGATACCCGCCACGTGATTTATCCGTGGAATCAATCCAAAATCTCAACTCGAAAATCCTCAACAAAGAGCATTTGTCTCGCGCAAGTCAATCTAAAATCTAAAATCTAAAATCTAAAATCGATTGACGCTGCTGCTGTTTGAGCCTGTCAGCCACTGCGGGTGTAGAAGGTTAATGCTGTATTGCCGTATACTTTGTGGCGGCAAATTTCTAGGCCGGAAATCGGTTGTGTCGATCGCTCCGGGCTGTGTTCGATCGCGATTTCGCCGAGGAGTGCTAGCATTTCTTGACTGGCGATCGTATTTAACACAGGTTCGTACAAGTCGCTGGCGTAGGGCGGATCGAAGTAAATGCGATCGAACTGCTGCCCCGCTAGTGTTGCCAATTTCGCCGTCGCGTTTCCCCGCAGTATTTGGAATGTTTGGGACGAGTCTGCTATTTTCTCCCAGTTTTCGCGGATAATCGCACAAGCTTTCGCCGACTGTTCGATGCCAGTGACACTCGCGGCTTGCCGACACAAAGCTTCTGCACCCATGGAACCACTGCCGGTACAAATGTCAAGCCATCTGCAATCTGCGATCGTCCCTTGCCAAATATTAAATAAAGCTTCTCTAACTCGCGAAGGTGTAGGGCGAGTGGCGAGTCCCGGCAGGGTTTTGATTTGGCGATTGCCACTGATTCTCAGGCTCATACAATTTTAGATTTTAGATTTTAGATTTTAGATTGGGGATGACTGACTAAATATGAATTTGGTGCAGACTTACAGTTGCATTTTTTATTAAAACTGGTATCATTTAAAACTATAAACACCCGGTTTATACCACAAACCGGGTTTTGCACAAATCCCCTAAGCGGCTACTTTTGCCCTCACCTGACTGACAAAATTGGACAGCATTTGCAATCCCGTACTCGAAGACTTTTCCGGGTGAAATTGCACGGCCATCAAATTGTCTTTAGCTATAGCCGCCGTCACGTTTTGACTGCCGTGAGTCACAATTGCCGATCGCACTTCCAAATCAACTGGATCGACATAATAAGAATGCACGAAATAAACCCAAGGATCAGACGGTAAATTTCCCCACAGCGGCAAATTCTGCTGAGTAAATTGCAATTGATTCCATCCCATGTGGGGAATTGTCAAACCCGGTTCCGACCGAAATCGGCGCACTTTTCCCGCAATAACGCCCAATCCCGGTTCTACGCCTTCTTCGGAACTTTCAAACAGAATTTGCAAACCCAAACAAATGCCTAAAAAAGGTTTTCCAGAGGCGATCGCCTTTTTTATCGGTTCTATCAAATTGCGCGATCGTAAATTCTGCATTGCCGGGTCAAACGAACCCACCCCCGGCAAAACCACCGCATCAGCCTGCTCGATTATAGCAGGAGAATCTGTTATTTTTGGCACTGCACCCACATTTTCCAAGCCTTTACAGACCGAGTGCAGATTGCCCATGTCATAGTCTACTACTGCAATGACAGACATTGACTTACTTGCCTTATATTATCAATATCAGTATTATTGCACAAATATGACGGCGAAAATCCTGCTAACCTCATTTGATACTTGGCTTCCCCATCAGCAATCCAACTCTTCGGACGACTTATTAGCCAAGATTTCCCATATCAAATCCTTGCCTGATTCCCTGACTTTTTTGAGGAAACTGCCAGTAGATTTTCAGCTAGCACCTAATTTAGCGATCGCCAAAATCAACCAACTCCAACCCGACACTATTATCTGCTGCGGCATGGCCGAAAGTCGGCAAAAATTAACTATAGAATCTTGCGCTTGCTGCGATCGCGACATTCTGAAAACCCCAGTTAATCTCGAACTGCTAGTCGCTGATTTAGCTGCAACCGAAATCAGTCACGAAGCAGGAAAATTTGTTTGCGAAGCCCTGTATTATGCAGTTTTAAAGCATATTTGCGATTCTCAAATAGCCGCTAAATGTATTTTCGTCCACGTACCAATTTTAACTCCCGACAACGCTGACAGAATTGTCGCCGATTTTTTATTAGTTATGCGTCGCCTAACTCTCGCAATTAATAAATAGGTCGCTCTAATTCAAATTAAAAATTTGTTTAGTATTCAGAAACCCGGAATTTTAAAGAAACCGGGTTTCTCAGCGTTAGTTTTTTTTTTACTAACAACTGCCAAATGCCAAGTCTTTAGCCGCCGTAATTCCAACCGGTGCTTTCTAGCAGCAACGGATTCCCCTCTCGGTGGACGCCGGCTGCCAAAACTTCTCCCACATAAACCGTGTGATCCCCGTGTTCCACAGCGCCGACAACTTTGCACTCGATGTAACCCAGAGAATCCGAGATAATCGGACAACCAGTTTCCGCGCCGGGATAAAATTCTACATCCTCAAATTTATTGCCAACGCGGCGCTGCTGCTTGAAGAATTTCTGGGCTAACTCTTTCTGTCCTGCTTCTAGGAAACTCAAAGCAAAGACACCGCTGGCTTTGATCATGGCGTGGGATTTGGAGTCTTGCTTGACGCAGTTGACAACTAAGGGAGGGGTAAAAGAAGATTGCATCACCCAGCTAGCGGTGAAACCGTTGACTTCCTCCCCGTCTTTGACACCGCAGATGTACAATCCGTGAGGGATTTTCCGCAAGATGGTCTTTTTAGCTTGTTCGTCTAGCACGGGCTTACCTGTTCGATCGATAATTCTACACCGCTCAGTTTACCAATGTCGGGCCCACAAACCCACCTGTCTTAAGGGCTATTCGCTAATATTGCCTTTTTCGATCCCAAACTTGACACCAGTTTTAAGTCAAAATTAACAACTCACAACTATTATGAAACTCCATACTTTTTAAACCAATCTTGCATCCGTTTCCAACCATCCTCAGCTTCTTTTTTCCGGTAACTGGGGCGATAGTCGGCGTTAAAAGCGTGCGGCGCATCTGGATAAAGCACAATTTCGGAACCGCTGCTGCCAGTTTTGAGAACTTCCTGCATTTTCTCAACTGTATCGTTGGGAATTCCCTCGTCTTTGCCACCGTAAAGCCCCAATACAGGCACTTTCAAAGTTGCTGCAATGTCGATCGGCTGTTTGGGAGTTAAAGCCGTAGAATCGCCAACTACACGCCCGTACCAAGCCACTCCTGCTTTGACTTTCGGGTTGTGGGAAGAGTACAGCCAAACAATTCTGCCACCCCAGCAAAATCCTGTAATTCCCAACTTATTAATATTGCCTTTTTCTGATTTTTGTGCCCACTCTACGGTAGCATCTAAATCGGACATAACTTGCTCGTCAGGAACTTTCGAGACAACTTTACTCCTAATTTCTTGAATGTCGGTCATTTTAGAAACATCACCTTGACGGGCAAACATTTCTGGGGCGATCGCTAAATAACCTAATTTTGCCAAACGGCGGCAAATATCTTGAAGGTGCGCGTGAACTCCGAAGATTTCTTGAATTACTAAAATTACTGGAAAATTGCTGCCGCTGGCTGGCATTGCTCTGTAGGCTGGAATTGAGCCGTCTTTTACGGGAATTTTTACCTCACCTGCAACTAAACCAGCAGCATCCGTATTGATAACGGCAGCCGCCAGAGGATGAACTGCTAAAGTAAATCCGGCGCTTAATGCGGTGACAGCGATAAATTGTCTGCGAGTTAAGTCTTTCATTTGTGATTTGGTTATTGGTTATTGATTATTAGTTTTTCTTCTGTAGGTTGGGTTGAGGAACGAAACCCAACACTCATGAATTGGATGTTGGGTTTCGTCCCTCAACCCAACCTACTGCCAATTGCCAACTGCCAACTGACTACTGACGGAAAAGCCGATCGTGCTCTGGATGGTACAAGCGCGATCGCCCTTCTGCCGATTTTCCCAACGCCGGACTAATAACATACATTGTCGTTCTGATCAAATTATTTTCGCGCGTAGCAACTGCCATTTTGTCAAGGGGAACTAGCACAATTTTTTCATCGGGCCAGCCCAAGCGATAACAAATCGCTACAGGCAAATCCGATGGGTAATGTTCCATCAATTTAGCTTGAGCTTTTTCCACATGGCGGGCGCTCAAATACAGGCACAAACTCGCTTGATGAGCCGCTAAACTCGCCAATTCTTCGCGTTCCGGTACTTCTGTTCGACCGCTAATTCTGGTCAAAATAATTGTCTGCACAACTCCCGGAACTGTCAACTCAATTTTAAGTTTAGCTGCGGCAAGTTGGAAAGCGCTAATTCCTGGGATTACCTCAAAAGCAATTCCCTCGGAGGCCAAAGCTTGCATTTGTTCGCCGACAGCCCCGTAGAGACATGGATCGCCGGAATGGAGGCGGACGACGCTTTTTCCGGCCTGCACTCGTTGCACCATCAAAGGTACAATCTCTTCGAGGGTCTTATCCGCAGTTTGGATCACTTCAGCATCCGCGCGTACTCCCTGCAAAATTTGCTCTGGAACTAACGAATCAGCAAATAATATGACATCGGCTGCAGCCAGTAATTTTTGAGCCTTAACAGTCAACAAATCCGGGTCTCCCGGGCCTGCACCTACAATGTATACCCCTGGAATTAGGGCTTCAATCTCTGTCAAACTCATGGCTGCTAAAAAATTTCCTAAATTTATTCAGTCTTCCGGGTACACCTATTTTGGTTGGAAGTAAGGGATGGTAGATGCACCCTGGTTTGAACCCTAGAGACTAACCTCTCTGGGGTTTTTTATTTATCCTCTGGGGATTTGTGAGTGATATTTGCCCGATCGCTATTCGGGGAGACAACATCAGGTAAAGGTCGATCGAGCAAATAAAGCCAAGCTAACCCGCCCAACCCTAAAACAATCCCAGTCAAGCTTACCATCTGTGCCGTCCGCAGCGGCCCGAACATCAAACTATCAGTCCGCAACCCTTCAATCCAGACTCTACCGGAACTGTAAGCTGCGATATATATCAAAAATAAAGCACCAGTTTTCAAACGAATTTTGCCCTGCAAATCGCGGAAAAATAAAGTTAGAAGCAACCCAAATACTGTCAAATTCCACAGGGATTCGTAGAGAAATGTGGGGTGGAAGTATTCAAAATTAGCGTAGGCGGGCGGGCGGCTGTTTGGCGGAATATAGAGTTTCCAAGGCAAATCCGTAGGACTGCCAAAAGCTTCGGAGTTAAAGAAATTTCCCCAGCGTCCGATCGCCTGACCTAGAATTGCCGAAGGCGCGATTAAATCTGCCAATTGCCAAAAAGAAACTCGCTGGATTTTTGCAAAAATTAAAGCTGCGATCGTGCCACCCAAAATCGCCCCGTGAATGGCAATTCCGCCTTTCCAAATCGCAATAATATCTTCAGGCCTCTGGGCGTATTGCGGCCACTCAAAAGCTACGTAATAAATTCGAGCACAGGGAATAGCGCCCAGAACCAGCCAGATTGCCAAATCACCCAGCAATTCCGGGTTGACGCGGCGCTTTTCGGCCAAGTATTGGGAGAGACTGACCCCAATCAAGACGGCAGAAGCTATCAACAGCCCGTACCAGCGAATGGCTACGGGGCCAAGTTGAAAGATAATTGGGCCCGGCGATGTAAATTGAAACGCTAAAGGCAGCGCAAGAATATTTAACACCATAAAATTTGCATTAATTGTGATGGAAAGCTGTCAAATTTGCATACCCTTTAACAAACTCCAGAGTTTATTTTAGGTGGCGGCGGTCATTTACACGCAATATTTGGAGAATTTTACCAAATATTAACTGAATTCTTGATTTGGAAGATTGCTGTCTAGAGTTTTTTTGTGAATCCACAATAAGAGCCCCCTAACCCCCTTTTTTTAAGGGGGGGAACCGGATTATTCTTAAAGTCCCCCTTCTTAAGGGGGATTTAGCAGGGTGGATTAATTGTCAAAAGAGTAAACCAGTGGGGCTAGGCTATTTGCTGACGAGCACGCGCCAGATTTAAT
>NZ_JAUBUB010000048.1:22042-47814 GCF_036705265.1 Microcoleus sp. B4-C2 | reverse complement strand
CGTCCCGCCCGTCCTTTTTGGACGGGCGGGACGCCCATCCCACAAACTTGTGGAAGTTATTTAATTCTCATTCCTTAATTGCACTTGTCCCATGCGTATCGCCTCTGCCTTCTTCCTTCTTCTTTCTGCCTTCTTCCTTTTTCCCTCTTCCCTCTTTCTTCCATCCGTTACATAATCCGTTGCCGAACTTCCTTCAATTAATTCCCCAAATTTTGACAGTTTTGTCGATACTGCCACTGATAATAGTTTCACCATCGCTGCTAAAAGTAAGACAAGTAACAGAGTTTTGATGTCCGCTGAGAGTATGAATATGTTCGCCGGTACTGGCATTCCAAAATTTGATATTACCATCGGCACTAGCACTGACAACAGTGAGTCCGTCGGGACTAAAGGCGATCGCATTTATCGAGTTAAAATGCCCGGCCAAAGTGATTGGACTATCTGGATTCGATAGCTGCCGCAGTTGAATATTTCTGTCCCAGCCGCCAGTAGCCAAAGTCTGCCCGTCTGGGCTGAAAGCCAGACAATTCGCGTAACCTTTAATTGTTTGAAAGCATTCTCTGCTGCGGAGGTTCCACAGCTTAATTGTACCGTCAGAACTGCTGCTAGCGAGAGTTTGTGCGATCGGGCTAAAAGCAAGACTAACAATTCCTGCTTTATGAGCTCCCCAAGTTAAAAGACTGCCAAAAGTACAGATTAACTTTCCCGTCTCTAAATTCCAAACTTTGATAGTAGTATCTGCCGAACCGCTGGCGATAACTTGACTGTCGGGACTGATAACAATTGCGCTAATTTCCCCTTCATGTCCGAGGGAAGTATGCCGCAATTCTCCTCCTTGCCAAATTTCGATCGCACGATGTTTCGGAGTATTTCTGCTCCTTACAAAAACTTCGCTTTCTTTGCAAAGGATAAAAGTTTCTTGAGCGCGGGGATACTTGTCAACAGTATAGAGTATTTCTCCTGTATCTACATCGCAAATTCTAATTATTTTGCCGTGCAAAGTAGCCGTGCAAGATCCTCCGGGACTAATCGCAACATTTGTCCCAGTTTTCACAGTGCGGATGCAGTCAAAAAGCTTGTAAGGCACGAATTCTTTTAAAGCTTGGCGGACTAGAGGTTCTGTCCTCGATCGCAAAATTAAATAAGCAACTCGCTGCACTTCTGGTGCGGGGTCAAGCAGCGCCTCAATTGCTAAATTTAAACCAGCGCCTCCGTATTTAGGAGCATCTTTAACAGCGGCAATCCGAGCCTCGATACTAGGACTGTTGAAGCGCTGCTTGACTCCGGCGATGCCTCCCAAAACTGCGGCGGCGATCGGGATTTGACTTTGGCCGCCGAGGACGGCATCATATTCTCTGGGTTGGTTAGAATTGTCGGACATCATAGGATTTTAGATTTTAGATTTTGGATTTTAGATTTGAAGAATTGGAGGATTGAAGAAAGCGAACTCACGGATCAATCGGGGCAATTGTTGTCGGATATATCGTATTGTTTAGGTGGCTTACAATTATCGGCTATCATACGATTTTAGATTTTAGATTGAAGAATTGGAGGATTGAAGAAAAGGAACTCAGGGCTCAATCGGGGGAATTGTTATCGGATACTATGATTTGAATTTCTGCACAGATAAATCCGGTGGCTTGTAACCGGGCTGCTTTCGCTGACGCTCAAGCCTGGTTTAATATCGCAACTTATAACTTATTGACTGTTGCCGTTTATAGTATTATAATCAAATTAGCGTTTCACACAAAAATCCGAAAGTGATATGTCACACTTCACAACTATCAAGGTTCAGATCAAAAACGGCGAACTGCTGCATCAAGTGTTGGAAGAGTTGGGTTATCAAGTAGAGTGCAATGTGCAGGTGCGGGGTTATATGGGCGACGAAACTAATGCCGAGTACGTGATTCGGCAATCCAATGGTTACGATTTGGGTTTTCGCCGCAGCGGAGAGGATTACGAATTGGTGGCGGATTTTTGGGGCGCTCGAATTAACCAGCAGGAATTGGTCACTTTAATTAGTCAAAAATACGCGCGCAAAAGTTTGATGGCGGCGGTGCAGTCAGAGGGTTTTCATGTTGAAGAAGAGGAAACTTTGGCAGATGGAACGCTGAGAGTTGTAGTCGGTAGATGGGTTTAAGACTCGCGCTTGATTAGCTCGTTTTTACCTACCAAGAGGAATCACCATGTGGCGATCGGCGATCGTACTAATTATCCTGGCGCTTGTAGTTGGCATTGTTGCCGCGATCGCCCTTGGAACATACCGCTGGCATCTCGGTACCAAGGAACTGCGAGCGAATCTGGAAGCTGCGCGATCGCCGATTAAACCTCTCACATTTGATGCGCGGGAAATCGCCGATTTACCCCAGCCCGTGCAGCGCTACTTTCGCGCGGTTCTCAAGGATGGACAACCGCTAATTGCAGCAGCGCGGGTTTCCCACGAAGGCACGTTTAACATGAGCGAAACCGCAGAAAAATGGAGCGCCTTTACCTCAACTCAACTGGTAATTACTCAGCGCCCTGGCTTTGACTGGGAGGGGCGAATTGCCATGATGCCCGGTATCAATGCGTTTGTTCATGATGCCTACATTTCTGGCGAAGGCATCCTCCATGCAGCGCTGCTGGGCCTAGTGACTCTGGCGGATATCCGCGGCACTCCAGAAGCTGCCCAAGGGGAACTGATGCGCTTTTTCGCGGAGGCTGCTTGGTATCCGACGAGACTGCTGCCGAGTCAGGGTGTTCGCTGGGAGGCTCTTGACAATTCTTCGGCCAGAGCAACGCTACAGGATGGCGACACCGCTGTTTCCCTGGATTTCCGCTTTGATGAAGCAGGGCTAATCACCACTATCCGCGCCGAGGCCCGCGCCCGTACAGTTAACGGGGGACTGGTGTTTGCGCCCTGGCAAGGCCGTTTCTGGGACTACGAATTGCGAGACGGTATGCGGATTCCGCTCTCCGGCGAGGTGGCGTGGCAACTGCCTGATGGCTCGCTATTGCCCTACTGGCGCGGCCGCATCACGAATATTGCCTATGAGTTTGCACGATGATTCTAGTTTGTGTTGTGAAGTTGCTTTGCGATTGTTAGATGAGTACGATCGCGCCGATCGCCAGTGGATCGATACTGTACGAGTTAAGATAGATGCTGCTGTTGCCATGTCCGAACATACTCCACCGATTGACGGCGAAACCTTTATTGCAGAGATTTGCGATCGTTTCCGGCAAGTACGCAAGAGTAAACAAGGCTATACTAATTGAAATGCTTGTATTAGAGTTGCATTCAATTGCTGCATGTGCTGACTTCCTAACTCGCCCAATCGTCTCAGTATTAATCTCTGTTCAAGGCTGACAATCCGAGTCACTCTAACTTTAGAAGATACTTTTAATCCCGTGCTGGGAAATTCGGGATCTGAAGCATTTAAAGCAAATTCATCTAAACTTAGGCTAGTGACATTTTGCGAAGAAATGAAGCAGATCGTAATTTCATCTATGGTTGAACTTGCCCACAGCACTAAAGCCGGACGTAACTTTTTCTGACTCAAATCTGTAAATGGAAATTCAGCTAAAACAATATCTCCTTTTTTTAGCTTCACTAAATTGGCTCTCCATCTTCAAGGGTGTAAATATCAGGTTCGTCGTGCAGGAATTGAAATGCTCCTCCGCTTTGGGCTAACTGGGCTATTTCCGCAGTAGAAGGATAAGGGATGTTACTAAATAGTTTTGCTTTGATTAGCAATTGCTCTTCTTCTGAGAGTGTCTGGATGATTTGTACTAAGGATTCAATTAGTTTTGTGTTCATAGCTGAAAAAATATGGTGATATTTTATTTTATTTCAACAAGGCAACCTTCGATGATTATAACAAAAAGACTAAGAGGGTGAAGCGAAGCTATCCCGTAGGGAGTCGAGCTCGAAATCCAAATTTTGCCGATCGCTGGTTTCAAAGATCGCTCGACGCGATATAATTATAGCAAACTGGTAAACTAATTTTAGGAAAAAAAGATACTTACCCATGAACATTACAGAACTCAAGACAGCAGTAACGGAACTTTCACAAAATGAACTCGCAGAGTTTCTCGAATGGCTAGACAAGTTTCAAGAAGCACTTTGGGATAAGCAAATTGAAGAGGATGTGAACGCAGGCAAATTTGACACATTGATGCGACAAGCAGAACAAGCATTTAGTGAAGGAAAGTGTAGGGAAATTTGAAGCATTTCACAACACCTGAATTTTGGGAATATTACCGTCAACTGCCGATCGAAATTCAAGAATTGGCGGACAAAAACTATGAATTGCTTAAGGCAGATCCGAAGCATCCATCACTGCGCTTCAAGCAGATTGGCACGTTATGGTCTGTAAGAGTAGGACGAAACTACAGGGCGTTAGGTTTTGACAAGCCAGAAGGGGTTTTGTGGTTTTGGATAGGTTCTCATAGTAATTATGATGGGATTCTCGATCGTAAATAGCGCCGACTTACTCCTCCAAGTCCGCCTGTTTAACCTGCTCTAAAGATATAGCTAGCGCTTCTGCAATTTGCTCGTCGCTCAAGCCAAACTGCCGTAATTTATCAATTGTTTCAATCTTAGTTTGATTTTTGCTTTTCTGCTGCAAGTCGGGAGTTTCCGGCTGACTTTTATCTGGCGTGGGAGTAGAGGGATTAGAACAATTGTTAATGTAGCTAATTTTGTTAGTATTTTTAAAAGTATTCTTATTACCCAGATTTATATTATGATTTATCTGCCTTTCTAGGACGGATTCAAGATTACTTTTTTTAACTTGTTCGCCAAACACTTCAGATAACATTTGCAAAAGCTCGTGGCTGGCTTTCTTAACGTGCTGGGAACTATAACCATAAGTTTCTGCAACGTCAGCATATTTTTTATTTTTCAGTATTCCCGCGATAATCTTCCGCTGCAAGTTGTTTAGATGTTTGCCTGTCTTGGCGCAGACAGCTTCATCGACAAATTGCAATATCTGAGGACTGTCCATAGGTGGGATGGTGAGATAGGTATGGTTACTATACCAAACTTTTTCCCACTTTTTCCAACTTTTTGCACCTTGGATCTCAATTGTTGGAAGTTCCAACTTTTTCCAACTTTTTTGGCTTTACATTTTTTGGGCGATCGGTTTAATGTATGGAATACCTGCGCTTAGCAAAATCCTGATATTAATATTTTGCTATTGTCTCAGAGCTAGGTTTATAGAAAGCCGACGATTCAATAGTCCGGTCACTTAGGAATCAACTATTATGTCTAACTCTAAAAGAAGAAAAGCATTAATTGCAGCAGGTATAGCCTTTTTTACAATACCAGGATTACATCGATTATATCTTGGAGATACTATAGTAGGCAGATTACTAATAATTCCATTTTTTTGTCTTTTTGCGTTCTGGTGGTCTGAGCCGACGAGAAATTTTGTAATGATTCCAACAGTTTGTTTGTATTGGATAGCATTAATTGTAACAACGATCGATTTTATCCGATTTTGGCGGATGTCTGACCGAGAGTTCGATACTACATATACTACTATAACTTTTCATAGAAACCCAGTATATAGAGACCCAGTATACTGGTTACAAGGATTTAGTAGTCTGGCAGTAATGATAGGCGGAGCTGGTCTATTCTTCAAGGATCGAGTGCTGTGTTTTCCAGAAGTTCTTGTAAGACCGTGTATCCTGGTAACAGAGGGTGATAGTATCTTTAATTCAAAAGGAATAGAAATCAGCAGGGAACTTGCTTCGGCTATTCAAAATTTTTCTCCCTACCTATTGGGTTTTGGTGGTATTTTTCTGCTGGGTTCAATATTGAAATATGGCATCCGTACTCCTTGATTTTACCTCTTTAGTGTCAAATTACTAAGAGTTATTATAGCAATTGTATGTTTTGCGGATCGCCCTAACCAGAAAACCCAAGTGCGATCGCCCGCAACTACCAAATCGTTTCAACATTAGGAATATCATACCGCCGCGCGATCGCATCTTAGTTGCGATCGCGCGGCAATTGCTCGATAGCCTGGATGATGCAACTATCAGTCAAACAACCGGACTCACTATTGAGGATGTGCGGAATTTGCAATCTGCTCGAAATTAGAGCCAAGTTATCCACCTGCTTTCAGCCACCCAAAAACCTGCTCCACTGTCAAATCTAATGTTAAAAAACTTGGCACGGGCAACCGATCTTGTCCCGTTAACTCAACTGGTTCTCGTCCGGGAATAAATGCTAAAATAAACCGTTCCTCTGGATCGATTAACCATCCGAGCTGAGTCCCGTATTTCAAACAGTGTAAAATATTACTGATCACCTTAGTTGCTTTCTGGTCTGGGGATAAAATTTCTACTGTCCAGTCGGGATGAATTTCAAAGGAATTCGGAACTTCGCCATCCGCTTCAAAAGTGATTCTATCCCAAGCAAATACTGTAGCATCAGGTACAATAGAACGCCCGCCAAAAGTACAGCGCAATTCGGGAAAAGCAAGAGCAATTCGTTCTGTTTCCGCAACTAGATTAACAGCGTTGCAAAACTTGAGTTGCAAACGAGAATGTTTGCCTTGAGGCATAATCTTTTGGTGAATGCGTCCGTTAATAAACTCACTCGCAGGTTGAGTTTCCGGTAGTTTGAGGAAAGCTTCGAGAGTGAGAGAAATGGGAAGTGCTGCTGTCATCGCTTTGAATTCGGTGTCATTGCCACTCTGCCATAATTTTATCATTAAGTCTATTCTATGTTTGTAGACCGATCGACCTCACCCTCACCCTCATCCTCCAAAATCTCACCCAAATAGCGCTGCACAAACTCCCGCGCTGCATCTATATCGAGCAACTTTAACGCCACAACCATCTTCACAAGCGTGTTGACCGTTGGATCTATCAACTCATTAAACCAACGATAGACAACAGAACTTCGCACACCCATTGCGATCGCCAATTTGTTTTGGCTAATGCTATAGGTGTTGAGTACATCTGTCAGAACTCGACCAGCTTTCCCAAAAAACCCTACCTCAAAAACAACTTATAAGCCGGATTTTGACTCTCATCCCCATACTGATAGCCCAGCGTATCCAAAAAAGCCTGCCATTCCTGCATCTCATCGGGCGGCACCTGAATTCCCACCACAATTCGCCCGTAATCTGCGCCGTTATTTCGATAGTGAAAAACACTGATATTCCAGTTAGGACTCATCGAACCGACAAACTTCATCAACGCACCCGGACGTTCGGGAAATTCAAAGCGATAAAACAATTCATGATTGGCCAGCATCGAACGCCCGCCCACCATATGCCGCACGTGCAATTTCGTTAATTCATCATCAGTTAAATCCAAAGTCTTGAAGCCACAATCTTCAAAACTTGCGGCTATCTTCACCGCATCGGCACGGTTTTCAATTTGCACGCCGATAAAAATATGTGCTTCTTTTTCATCCGCAATTCGATAGCTAAATTCAGTTAAATTGCGTTTGCCCAGACATTCGCAAAACCTGCGGAGACTGCCAGCTTGTTCGGGAATTGTGACTGCAAAAATGGCTTCGCGGTGTTCGCCAAACTCGGCTCTTTCTGCTACAAAACGCAGGCGATCGAAATTCATGTTCGCGCCGCAAGCAACAGCAATTAATGTTTCTCCTGCGATTTGTTCGCGTTCGACGTAAGCTTTCGCACCTGCGATCGCCAAAGCGCCAGCAGGTTCTAAGATCGATCGCGTATCTTCAAAAACATCCTTAATCGCCGCGCAAACATCATCCGTATGCACCAAAATAATCTCATCCACATACTCCTGACACAACCGAAAAGTTTCCTCCCCCACTTCCCGCACAGCAACGCCGTCAGCAAATAAACCCACCTGCGACAAACGCACCCGTTTACCCGCTTTCAGCGATTGATTCATTGCATCGGAATCCACTGGTTCGACGCCAATAATCTTAATTTCCGGCCGCAACCGCTTGACATAAGCCCCAATTCCCGAAATCAATCCACCGCCCCCAATTGCCACAAAAATCGCATGAATTGGTTTTTGATGTTGCCGCAGAATTTCCATGCCGATCGTACCCTGTCCAGCAATCACGTAAGGGTCATCAAAAGGGTGAATAAAAGTCATACCTTTTTCCGCCTCTAATTGGCGCGCAAAGGCGTAGGCATCATCGTAAGCATCCCCATGCAAGACTACCTCTCCACCACGGGCTATCACCGCATTTACCTTCACCTGCGGCGTCGTTACGGGCATGACTATGATCGCGCGAGTACCCAGGTGGCGGGCGGCGAGGGCGACTCCTTGGGCGTGGTTGCCGGCGGAAGCTGCAATCACACCTTGTGCTAGCAAATCCGGCGACAGTTGCGCCATTTTGTTATACGCACCCCGCAGTTTGAAGGAAAACACCGACTGCATATCCTCTCGCTTCAGCAAAAGTTTATTGTTGAGCCGTGCTGATAGATTGGGGGCTACTTCTAGGGCTGTTTCTTGAGCAACATCGTAAACGCGGGCGGTGAGGATTTGTACCAGGTAATCGCAAAGCATGGGGTTAGCAGGTTGGTTGATGCCAGATGGTGGGATAATTGTACGGCACTTGTGTTAGTATTTTGCGGGGAATTGGCGATCGCAGTTCGCAGTTAACGAAAGATTCAGTCAACTTGGTTTGATTTAGTTACATAAATAGTCAATCCTATTCTGGCATCCCGATCGAACTTTAACCCTACTTCTGCCTCCGAGGTTATTTCCACATGATTGTGGGAAATATCATTAAGCTGAATGCTCTCAATTTTAGCAGAGTAGCAGTACGACAATTCATCATTAACTAAAACAAGAAAAACACCTTCTCCTACAGTTAATGTAACTTCCTTAACTTTGGCTACCCCTGCTTGTGGCTTTTTGAACCATTCTGTAATTTTGCCAATTTCGCTTACCAGCCCTCGATCGATTTGGCGTAAAATTATATTGTAGGTGACTAAATCAGCGAGGGATTTACATAAAGCCTCAACAAAATCACCTAAGTCCAACAGTTCTTGAGTCCCCAAAATTTCATCTGTAGAGCCGTGTGCTGCTTTATTTCGATAGTCAACCAGTTGTTTTAGTTCTCCTTCAGCCGTGTTTTGACTGCCGCGAACTTCCTCTACAAAATATTTAATTTCTTTGTGGTTAATGACCCATTTCCATGCCTCATCAATTCCAGCATTTTTAAAAACTGTTTCTAGCACTTCCTTCCGTAAATTTTGCTCGTGCAATAAGAAAGCATCAGGAAGTAGCTCGTATTTTCCAGTGTCAGTAATTCCACAGGATAATCCTTGCACTACTTTCTCAACAGAAAGGTGTTGAAACCTATTCTTTTTGATGTCAATCAATAAACGCCCTATACCCTCTCGATGGGTATTTTGAATTTTTTCTCCCAAATCTGAATAACGTGGAACCAAATCGGGCATCCGTCGCAGCCAATCCGAAATTAAATCCTCAACGAAGCGCTCGTAAATAGCATACAATCGGGTTACAACAGCAGAGCGATCGTAAATTTCCCACTCCTTTTCGCTAGGAATTACCTCTATTAATGCGGCCAATTCATGATCTTCTGCCAACTTCTGTTTATTGAAACTGTCTCGAAATACGATTCTTCTAAGTCGATGGTTAGTCTTGATTATCGCACGAACAGTTGAAATTTTGACACTAGCTTTCTCGATCAGCTCCTCAAACATCGCAAGTTATTCTCCGATAACTTGCGAAAGCATTTCGTCAAATATTCCGAGCCGCTCCTGAATCTCTGCTTTACTTGTTCCACCTCCTGTCAAAAAACGAGCTTCCGGTTGGTTAAAGAGGTTTTTTGTTGCTTCAATAACGCGATGTCTTCCAGACATTAATTGATAGGCATCAAGTAAATGCTTGTTAAAACCAAGCATAGTCGCATCATAATAGAATCGATTGGATTGTTCACACCAAGTTTGAGATTGAGGATCAAATGGTTTAAATAAATGCTGTCCGTAAACTCGATAGGCTAATGAAAGAGTTTCTATAAAAGTATCTTCCAAAAAATTAATATCGTGCAGTGAAAAACTTAAAGTTTTCATCATATACAAGTCTAAAAACTCGGGCAGTTCCATTTGATAATGTTCTATATTTCTTAGGGCAAAAAAACGCAAAACTAATTCAGCATCTTCCATTTTTTCATAAATACTGTTCTTCTCTAAGTCTCGGCTTTTATCGTCTGTCGGAATTCCCCAAGCTTCAGCAAATATGGGATTGCGCGCTAATCTTAGCAACAGTTCATTGAACTTTCCACCATACAAAATGTTTCTCATTTCCTGTTGGCTGAAATTTAATCTTCCAGTATTTAGACGTTCAAAGGTTTTCTTTTTGAGGAACTTGTCTGCTTCAGGATTGGAGGTTAATTCGGCAAGAATTGCTATTGAGGATATGGATCTGCGATCGATATTAGCCCTAATTTGTAGAGGAAGTCTGCTGTAGGTATGTCCATTTAATTCAGGCAAAATTTCCAGCTCAGTCAGTTTTAGTTTGTTTTCATAAAACTCTTGAATAGCGGAGATTCGCTGCTCACCATCCAAGACTTCATAAGGCTTGAAATCTTGTTTATACAGAATTATTGAAGGTACGGGAATATTGAGAATAAATGACTCTATCAATCGGGATTTCATCGTCGCAGTCCAACGACCCCTTCTTTGGTAGAACGATCGCATTTCTATATAATTAGAAAGTTTTAATGATTCAACAAACCGGGGAAGCTTTTCACGGTTAATTTCGGTAACGATTGGTGTTTCTTTGAAGTCGTAGCGCTGGTATGTGTCGCGATCGAACCTGCGATGATCTGGTGTGTTTTGTGACCAACTATTCCACATCTTTTCTTCAAATGGTGCGAGCTGCATTTCCGTAGTCTCCCTAAGCACAACTTGTTAATAATTATAGCATTTTCAGGATTAGCCGATCGCCTCAAATCTAGCAAACTAGCGATCGCAAATTATCGCTGCAGAAGTTCGATCGCCTTACCCGATAGCAAAATCCGAGTTTATGGCAAAATTAGCCGAAACTGAAATATGAAAGCTGCCAGTTAAACTTTATTTATTAACTATCGCCGATGAACTAGCTGCTAAGTTGCTGGAACTGATACCGACGCGGGCAAAACTGTTTTGACGAGTGTTCTGGCTGCTTATTGGCAAAACGAATTTTATCAAAAAATGGGTTTTGCGATCGTGGGAGTGATGCCCGACGCCAACGGAATTGGCAAGCCAGATATTTTCATGGCAAAGCGCTTGTAAAGTTTAATGTTGGCTCTAAATTTACTGACTGGTGGCTTGCCAATCCAACACTTAGCAAAATTAGTTGTTGAAAGTTTCCCAGAAAATCGGTCTAGTCTGGACGTGCGAACCCCGTTCGAGGGTCGCTAATAAACAAACCCAGAACTAACGAATCCATCACCGTATCCCAGACAGGAGTCAAACGTTCAGCATCATCAACCCAGTAATCAAAAGTAATCAAACACTGAACATTAGAACCCAATCCAATACAGATTCGCGAATAAGCTTCCCGCTGTTCTGGAGGGTCGATAAACTTAAATTCAGTCCAAACAATGCGGGCAGTTTGCCGCTTCAATTGGATAATGTCGCCAGGAGCGATCGGATTTCGCGTATCATCTTCAACCACCTTCTGTAATAGCGGCACCAGCGGAAAATCTGCCCAGTTATTAGGTGGTAGCAAATTAAACGAAACCTCCAAACAACAATCATCATCCGGCGGCTTTTTATCCGTAAATCGGAACGACTTAGTATCCGGTTCAAAATGCCAATCTTCCGGCACATCAAAGCGGACTGCACCTCTTCCTGCTACAAAAATTCGAGTTCCAGGCTTTGACTTCCAATTGTGGTTTTCTTTGAGTTCTAAAGTTTCCTTGAGCCATTCTTGCTTTTTGCGCTTAGACATAAACAGAACACCAAATTGCTGCTAATGTGTAGTTTTAGACCTTGCAAACACATTTTAACTCTATTTTGCTCGCGGTTTGCTCAAATATAACAATCCTTACAAAAATTATGAATTCCTCTCTTCTCTATTCCTCTGTGTTCTCTGCGCCTCTGCGGTAAAAAAGAATTCCTTTCACAATTGGCTAACTTTTATTTTTCACTCTTGGGAATCACAGACCTAATTCCCCCTTTATTTCCAGCCGCATCGCCATTGTAACGCGGGATAACATGAATAGCCGCGTGACTGCGACTTTGACCAGCCTGTTTATTAATATTAATTCCCACATTAAAACCGTCTGGCTGAAATTGTTTACTTAACATCTCTTGTACCTTATTAGCCATAAACCAGCAAGCCGATTGCTCTCGAAACGGCAGTTCAAAATAATTAGCAACGTGACGTTTTGGGATGATTAAAACATGACCTTTGCTGGCGGGATAACCGTCAAACATCGCATAAGCTGTTGCTGATTCAGTTAGCAAAATTAGGTTTTTATACGGATTGCAAAATATGCAGTGATTAGTTGAATTCCTTTGATGGTTGTAATGCACGTATTTGTAAATTTCGCAAGACTCATCTAAGTGAACGGGTTTAAACGGAAGTTTGACAATGCACTGATATGTAGGTTTTTTGTGCACGTAATGTTCTCGAAAACCTTCTTTTTTGATATCCCTTCTCACCGCAAAATACGCCTTCCCTCCCGGTTTCAACAGGTGCGACACTTCCATCAGGACATTAGCTTGTTCTTCAGGAAACAAAACATTCAAAACATAAAAGCAAATGATTGTGTCGAATTTATCTTCCGGGAATTGCGGGAAATAATAAGGGTCATAACCTGTAATATCCAAGCCTTTTTGCTGCAACAATCTAACATCGCTGCCGAAGCCGCACCCAAAATCTAAAACTTTGCCTTGCAGCAAGTTTTTATCCAATAAAAATCTGGCTGGAAAGGACAGGGAAATTCTTTCCATTGCCGTCAGGTGGCTGAATTTATTTTGTTGCTGTTTCATGGCGGCATAAATTTGATTTAAATCGATATTCTTCAGTCAGCGCACCATCCGGGCGAGAGTTTGTGGAGTAGCGATTTCTATATCCGAATGTTATCTAAAAATTTTATCATTATTGCAGTTTGGCGATCGCCCCTTTTTCCACCAACACCTTACCAGTCACCAAATCCCGCACCGTCGCCAACAAAACCCGCCTCTCATCCACCTCAAAACTCACCGAAACCCTGTCAATTCCCAATACCCCAGGCGGATTCAAATGCGCTACGCAAACCTGCTGGTGGTGACTTTCCAGAGAGCGAAAATCCGTTTGTTTGTTGAGCCAACTGCTCGTCATTTGCCCTTTTTCGTTAAAAATAACCTCCGCTTGCGATACCTCCGCAACTTCCCCAATATCTAGCCGAATTTCCCTTTGCCCTTCAATTGCCACTTGCAGCGTCAACTCTTCGGAACTTTGACAGGGATACTTCATTTCCTTGCTAAATATCGGCGAATAAGCATAAGCTTTAGCATAAGGTTCCCAGAGGCGAATTGCATAGCTGTGGCGCAAATAATCGTCAACACTCGCTAATTGTGTCAACGCTAAAGCACCGTGCGCCACCGCTTCAAACGGCTTGTCTTTTTGGACTTTTTGCCGCCCAAAATACGAAACCACTAAATTAAATACAGCCGGAATTAGAGAAGTTCCTCCTACCAGCAAAACCTGTTCTATATCTGCTTTGCCGATACCTTTTCCCAGTGCAATAATCAGCACTTCATCTAAACTTTCCCGCAACTGTTCTAACAACTGCCTAGATTCCAGAATTTCCTCAAGCTTGTCTCGGTTTAGCTGCAAGTCGTAAGACATAAAATTTTCATCGTCAAACCAGCTTTCCTTCGCCTCATTAACTTGAGAAAGTTGAATTTTTAATTTTTCCGCTATTTCTAATAAGTTTTGCCAGCCAATTGGGCCGACTTCTGCCCGCGACGAACCAATTTGCCGCAAATAATCTTCGACAATCCAGATATCAATATCTTCGCCGCCGACATAAGCATCGGATTTTGCTAACACTTCGGCACACATTAAATTTGGACTTTTAGATTGGCTATTTTTGACGGAGGAAGGAGGGGCTGTGCGAACCAAACTTAAATCTAAAGTTCCGCCGCCAAAATCAACTACTAAAACTAGAGAACCGGGGCGTTTTACTGCATATCCCAGGGCGGCCGCGGTGGATTCATCTATTACCTGAACTTCCGCAACTCCCAAACTTTCTCCTAAGTCGCGAAACCAATCTAGATATCGCTCAAAGGCTCCAACGGGGACTGAAAAAATTACTTTGTCTGGCTGTATATTTTGTAAATATAATTGTTTCCAAATAGTTTTGATAAACTGTTCTGCTACTGATTCGGATGTGTAGGTTTCGCCGTCGATATTGCGGGGTGGCGGCTGAAAGTCCGCAGCTAAATTGCGTTTAAAAGCTTTGAAAAAACGGTCTGGCTGGGATTGCCCCAAACGCTGCGATCGCACTTTTTCTCCCAGCACCAACTCTTCGGCATTTTTCACAAATACTAAAGTCGGCACTACAGAGATTTCTCGAATATTTCCGCTCAAATTCTTCGTTTTAAAAATGCGGGACATCTCGCCCAATCTCAAAGTTTCTGGTGTTTGCGTATCCGGGTTAAGAATGCAGACAACCGTATTGCTGGTACCGAAGTCAATGGCAACTGTAGTCATGGTGATTTTAGATTTTAGATTTTAGATTTTAGATTTAATTTTTCATTGGCAAGTATATAGCAATCCTAAATGATTCGTGTAATTCTTGTAGGGGCAATCCCCCCGTGGTTGCCCCGATAGATAGGGGGTAGGCACGGGGAGTAGGGGTAGCACTACCCCTACATATTTTTACAAATGATTTAGGATTGCTATAGTCATGGTGATTTTAAATTTAAAATTTAATTTTTCATTCCCGCTGGCAGGGTGCGACTAACTTTAGCAGGAGTAAGAATTCGTTCTCCCTCCCGATAGCCGACAAACCGAATATAAACTAATTCTCCTTCGGTTATATCCTCAACATCCGGCTGGTGCAACTGCGGATTGTAAGCAGTTTGTTCCCACGCAGAACCGATTGTTTGAAAATCCCAGCTTGACAAGAGATTTTCTAAGGGAGTAAACAAAGCTGAGAGATTTTTGGCTGGCATATCCGGCTTGGCTTCAGCCATTTTGCGGGCGGCGGGATAGTTTGTTAACAAATTTTGCAACTGTTCAAAGGTAGCGCGGCGAAAATCGGCAGTTAGTTGAGCTTTTTGCTGCTGCAATTCCGATCGCAGCCGGAAACACTGCTGCCTCAATTCTTCAATTTCGGTGGGATTAGTTGTGATTGTAGCCGACATTGGCAGCGCGCTCAAAGTGCGATCGAACTCTTGGAAATTCAAATTCAGCACTGTTGCCAGCCGCCTCAGTTGGTCTAGCGTGAGTTTTCCCACGTCTCCCTGCCGCACTAAGCGCACCGCAAAGCGACTTAAGCCTGCTTTTTCGCCTAAATCTTGCCAATCGAGAATGTCTAGCTGATTCATGCGTTCCCGCAGAATTGTATCGTACTTAAACTCGATCGCATCTCCCGCCTCAGATGCAGCATAAAGGTAGACTAAAATGAGAAAAATGCCCCCGACAGCCAGCGCGAAACTGAAGGCAGGCAGTGTTGTTACATCAACTGTTGCACCGAGGATCTCAAACATCTTTAACTCTTCTAAACTTGTTTTAAAGTCTGCGTTTGTTCAACGACCAAATTTTCTTCGCCTTCGTAGTATTCTGGCAGCAAGTCTTGAGATTCTACTTTTCCGAGGGCTTTTTCAATTCCGGCGGTGGTTTCGGTGCAACTAGAACCGGTGGCGTTGAGGACGGTTTCGGTAATTTTGCCGTCTTTGCCGATGCGGTATTCTATTTGGCGGTATTCTGCCATAATTCTGCCTCTTAGTTTAATGCTGGAGTGTTGACTGCTGAGTGTTGAGTTATATTATAGATTCTATTTACCAATTATTCTAATGAATTTTTGTAGCGACAATGCAACCGGGGTTTCGCCGGAGATTATGGCGGCGATTGCGGCGGCTAATTGCGGTGCTGTGATGTCTTACGGAGATGATGAATATACACAGCGTTTGCAAGTTAAATTTTCTGATTTGTTCGAGACATCGGTGACTGTTTTTCCGGTAGCAACTGGTTCTGCTGCTAATGCGCTAGCCCTTGCGGTTGTTACTCCTCCTTACGGTGCTGTTTACTGTCACGCCGAATCTCATATTAATCTAGATGAATGTGGCGCGCCGGAGTTTTTTACAGGCGGTGCCAAGTTAGTTACAGTAACAGGAAATCATGGTAAAATAGAGGCAGAGACTTTAGGAAAAATACTCGATCGCGCTGGTGCAGGTGTCGTCCATCACGTACAGCCCGCAGCCGTCAGCATCACTCAAGCAACGGAAGCCGGCACAGTCTACAATCCAGCAGAAATTTCGCACATTTCGGAAGTAGTTCGCGCTCACAATTTGCACCTGCACATGGATGGAGCTCGCTTTGCCAATGCTGTCGCCAGTCTTGGCTGTTCTCCTGCTGATGTCACTTGGCGCGCTGGTGTAGATATTCTATCGTTTGGAGCAACAAAAAACGGCGCGATGGCTGCGGAAGCTGTGGTATTTTTTAATCAAGAATTAGCAAAGACTTTCCCTTTTTACCGCAAGCGCAGCGGCCATCTTTTCTCGAAAATGCGGTTTTTGTCGGCGCAGTTGGAAGCGTATATAACCGATGATTTGTGGCTGAAGAATGCGGCTCATGCAAATAATATGGCAGCTAAGTTGGCGCAAGGGTTGGCAGGTGTTGAGGGAGCGAAGTTTTGCCATCGGGTTGAAGTCAACGAGATTTTTATTCAACTTCCAGAATCGGTAATTACAGCGGTTTTAGCTGAGGGCTTTCTGTTTTATCGGTGGGATGAATGTACTGTTAGACTGGTAACAGCTTTTAATACTTTGGAAGCGGATGTTATTGCTTTGGTGGAAGCGGTTAAACGACATCAGTAATTATTTCGTAAGGGCGGGTTTTACCAATAATATCTGACGAGTACCAACAATCTAGATAAACCCGTTCCCCACAACAGACAACCCGCATCAACATTAAATTTGGATCAAATGCAGAAAATGTATATTGTGATTTTTCTTGGATGGGGGGGAGTTTGAGAGATTGTTGGTTATTTCTGAGATGTTGCACCATTCTCAATTATTTGTTTAGGAACAGGCAAGATGCCTGTTCCACAAGAAAATTCACTCTTTGTGGAACAGGCATCTTGCCTGTTCTTGAGAATGGTGCAAGATGTGTGTTATTTACAATTATTGTTTGTGAAACCCGCCCTACATTTTAATAGGTTGAGGAATAGGTTCTGCAACTGCGGCTAGTTCGGGTTCAACTTCTTCGAGGTGTGCTTCTAAAAGCGCCAGATTTCTCATGTTTGATTTATAAAAAGCATCGAAGATATCTCCGACTAAAGGTACTGATCCAACCACGGCTTCTAGACCGATATTGTAAATCATTTTTCCCAGAGTTTTTTGGGGGAGGTTGAATCGAGTTGCTAAATAAATTAGGTAGGCGGAAAACGCGGTATCTACGATATCCCCAGCACCCGGAACTAAACCGATAATGGGGTCTAAACCAATGCGAAATTTAGTGCCGGGGATGCCAATGGCGGTATCCATCAGGCGGCTGAGTTTGCGGATGCGGTTGAGGGTGGCGAGACGCTCTATGTTGTTCATATTATTATTGTTGAACTAGGTTTAAAATTTGAAATCTGTCGGAAGACGGAAAAAACCATCTAGAAACCGCTCATTTTCCATCTTCGCTAATATGCTGAATTCCCCATTCGTGCATGGCATTAATAATCGGTTTGAGACTTTCGCCCAAAGGCGTTAGCGAATATTCAACTTTTGGCGGCACTTGCAGGTAAATTTCGCGGTGCACGATCGCATCTGATTCCATTTCCCGCAGTTGCTGCGTCAGCATCTTCTGAGTAATGCCGTTGACAGCTCGTTGCAGCTCGTTAAAGCGCTTCACTCCTGGAAACAACTCCCGCAGAATTAAGACTTTCCAGCGCCCGCCTATCACCTCTAGAGTGCGTTCTACAGGGCAATTTGCCCGATCGACCTTTACTTCTTGGACTTGCATAGTATCTTTTTGGTAAGTATCGCACTTTTAAGTGCGTACTATCCATAATAACTTGACTCGGTTTAAAATAAAAACATCACAGAAACACCCGATAAATTACACTGAGGATTCAGCAAATGATTACCATTAGAAAAAGTGAAGCAAGAGGACACGCTAATCACGGTTGGCTGGACAGTTACCACACATTTTCTTTTGCCGGCTATTACGATCCAAATTATATGAATTTTCGATCTTTGCGGGTAATTAATGAGGATGTCGTTAGCCCCGGCAAAGGTTTCGGCACTCACGGACACAGCGACATGGAAATCATTACTTATGTATTAGAAGGAGCATTAGAACACAAGGACAGTTTGGGTACTGGTGCAGTGATTAAACCCGGTGAAGTGCAGCGGATGAGTGCAGGTACGGGTATCCAGCACAGCGAGTTCAATAGCTCGCAAACAGACCCAGTTCATTTGCTGCAAATCTGGCTGTTACCCGATACAAAAGGCTTGCAGCCGAGTTACGAACAGCGGGAGTTTCCCCTAGCAGAAAGGCACGGAAAACTGCGCTTAGTGGCGGCGCGAGATGCGAGAGATGGTGCTCTGAAAGTGCATCAAGATGTGGATTTGTATGCGGCTGTTTTGGATAAAGACTCGCGGGTTTCTCATGCTTTGCAGCCGAATCGCCATGCTTGGGTGCAAGTTGCTCGTGGCTCGGTTTTGCTGAACGGTTTGACTTTGAAAAATGGCGACGCTGCGGCGGTTAGCGGGGAGGCTGAGGTGGTGATTGAAGCTACGGAAGATGCTGAATTTTTGCTGTTTGATTTGGCATAGAATTACACACGAAATCCCCGGCTTCTCCAAGAAGTCGGGGATTTGGAATTACTCGGCGGTTGAAACCGCTACTACACAAACGAAGTCCGCCTTCGCGGACTAAGAAATTAATTAGCCATCCAAGATTTTGTCCCAAAAATACCTGCTACAAGTTCGGGAATGCCCAAATCAACATCTAAGCTTTCCCAGTGCACGCTACTACCGGAAGGCGGTAGCCAAACATCAGCCAACTGTTCTGGTGAAGCGCCTTCTAAGCCTTGTGCAAGGCTGGGAGGAAAACAGAAAATAGCACCGTTTTTTAGTTCGATCACTATTAAATCTTCAGACTGATTGTAATACACCGATTCGGCGCGGGGTTCTGTAGTCTCAGCGTTTTTCCATGCTTGCTTGGCTTGGGCTATTGGCTCTCGGAGATTTTCCTCAGTTAACTCTTTGTCCCAGTTTCTAAATACCATGTATTTCTTGCCATCGGTTTTGTTAATTTTGGATACTTGATTATTGCGGCATGGAATTGTGTTAAGCGGACTGTGAAGGAGGTGATACTTAATAATGGGTTACTACTTAGGAAATAAGTAAATAGGAGGAAGAAAGTAAATTTTATTTGTGGTATTTTTGCTAAGGTTAAGTGTTTAGGATAAATTTTTATGCAAGAAAACCCGATCGCCAGAAAGCATCTTATTGGGAGCCTGATCACTGGTTTAGCAGTTGGCGCACTCGCGGGCGCACCTATCGGCTGGATGGCTAATGGGTTTTATTCCGAGCAGCGTTTGGCTCAAATTCTGATTTGCCGAGAAAAAAATAGAGATCAGCCAGTTGCTATTGTTGAGGCTAGGTGCGGTTCCCGATTCTAAATTTTTCTGCTAGCCAGAGGGCTGTGTCAAATATTGTGAGGCTTGTGCGAATGTCGAAAGTTCGATCGCGCAGGCATTTTGGCGTTGTCAATATGCCACAAACCGGAAAAGTTATGCGTCAGTGGATATGTGGGTATGTTAAATTGACACAAAAATGAATTACAGCAGAACAATTCCGGCTATTTTGAGTGCTACGATCGCCCTGAGTTCGATCGCCCTCATCCCACTCACATCACCTCAAATTGCCCTCGCATTAACCGCCGACAAAGTTAAAACCGTTGCCCAACAAATTACTGTTCGCATCCAGGGGCCAAAAGGCGGTTCAGGAGTAATTCTAGAGAAACAAGGCAGCACATACTATATTCTCACAAACTGGCACGTTGTCGATAAAGCAGGCGATTACGAGGTCGTAACTCCCGACGGCAAAGCTCACTCTGTATCATACAGCCTAGTGCGGCGAATGCCCGGTGCGGATTTGGCGATCGTCCCCTTCAGCAGCACTCAAAGCTACCCCCTGGCTCAATTAGCCAATTCCGCAGCAACTAAGGGAAACAAGGCTTATGTGGCCGGCTGGCCGATATCGGGCGGTTCTCTGAGACAGCCGATTTTCCTGGCTACAGAAGGCTTGCTCACCGGCCGCCAAACTCCGTGGAACGGCTATACTTTGGTATACAACAACTTAGTGAGAGCGGGCATGAGCGGGGGCCCGGTGCTCGATGACGCGGGGCGAGTTGTCGCAATTAACGGCATTGTCAGGTTAGAGGAAAATTCCGATAAAATCGTGGCGGCGGGAATAGAAATTAATACTTTCATGAAATGGCGATCGACTATTTCGCTGCCAGTAGTTCCCCAATCTCCTACTGCCGGAAACCCGAAAACTCCGGCGAATAATGCGCCCCGCACGCCCGCAAGTGCGATCGCCTTTGCTGCTACAAATACCCTCAAAGGGCCTTCGGAAGTTGTCAGTTCCCTTGCCCTTGCTTCAGCTTATTTTACCACAGGAAATAGCAACGGCACTATCTCAGTTTGGAATTTTCCCAGCGGGCAATTAAAAACTACCCTGCAAGGTCACACGGAAGCGGTAAACGCACTAGCCGCGAGTGCGGATGGCAAGGTGTTAGCTAGCGGCAGCGACGACAAAACGGTGAAAATTTGGAATTTAGAAACTGGCGCGGTTGTACGCACTTTGAGCGGGCATTCCAATGCAGTTTCGAGCGTTGCCGTTAGTCCTGATGGTCAATTTGTAGCCAGCGGCAGTTGGGACAAAACGATTAAGATTTGGAACCCGAAAACAGGAGAATTGTTGCGGACTTTGACCGGGCATTCTGGGTTGGTGAATGCTGTGGCAATTAGTCCCGACAACAAAACTTTAGCTAGCGGCAGCAAAGACGGTTCAATTAGGTTGTGGAATTTAGCTAGCGGTCAAGCAATTCGCACCATTAGCGGCAAAAACTTGTCTGTTTTGTCGCTAGCTTTTACTCCCGACGGCAAAAGTTTAGCGGCGGGAAACAGCAATGGCACTGTTGGGTTGTGGAATGCCGGAAACGGGCAATTAATTAGGCGTTTGAGCGGGCATACCGACGGGGTTTGGTCGGTGGCTTTCAGTCGGGATGGCACTACGCTGGTTACTGGGAGTTGGGATAAGAGTGTGAGACTTTGGGATGCGCGATCGGGGGATTTGAGAGGTAATTTGAGCGGTCACTCTGGCTATGTTAGTGCTGTGGCGATTAGCGCCGATGGCAAGACTATTGTTAGTGCGGGTTGGTTGGGGGAAATTAAGATTTGGAAAAGGGGGAATTGAGAGGGCGAGCGAATGTGCAGCGATCGCTATTATACGTCGCGAATATATGAGCGATCGCTATTTTAATAACGCGATTAAGTTGGTTCTCTAAAACGTTCTATTCCTTCACGCATAATATTTGCGACTGGATGATCTATCAATTGAATCAATGTTTCAACAGCCATCCCTTTCATTGCACTCAGTAGTCGCTGTTTAAAAGTAGGGTTACTTTCTATTATTTGAAGAGCTTCTTCTGCTACAGCGGCTTTTTGAGTTAGAGTTTCCGTTGGATAATCTTGCGCTAGTTGCTCTAACAGTTTCTTAATTTCTGCTGCTGCCTCAGCTAAATTTTGCCTTTGTTCAGGTGAATTATTGTGAATAGTTCCACCTATTTGCTGAGCATTAACGTTTGTGCTGAATCCAACACCTATTGACGCTTGACTTTGATCGATTTTGGGTTCTGACATACTATCTGCTTAGTAATTACTAACTATTGTTCCCTATTATTTATTGTACCACCTATTTCCCGAACACTAATAGCCCCTGCTGCATAGCCAAGACCAATTGAGGAGCCACTTTGGTCAAGAATATTGATAGATTTATCTTCGATGTTAACTACATAAGTTCTTTCGTCATTACTATCTAAAACTTTATATAATGTTGAAACCACTTCATCCAAAAAATTTTCATCGCTGGCGACATTTTTTTCGTTTATGAGAAAAATGTTTGCTTTCTCTCCCGAAGTAAAAGATACTTCAAGCACATACTCTCTGATGATAATTTCATAAGTTTTGGGTCCAAGTTCATTAAAAATTAGAGCCAGTATAATTAGTATAATTATTCCTATACCCCATGCTATTTCGACCTCTCTAATAACCAAAAATAATCCCACCACACACATAAAAACTATAAACTCAAATGGCACTAACTTTTTATTTTTAATTCCTTTTTTTCGATTAGCTTCAGTAACTCTAAAGCCTGTAATATTGCGAATTAAATACACAGCGTTTCCTAATCTCACTGTTCTTTTGCTGAAGTATAGCTTAGTTCCTATGAGCTGAATAGGTGTGCCGGGAGGCTGAGTCGAAACCATAATTTAAATATTTCAATTTGCTTACTGACTAATATAGATTTTGGAAATAATTAAATAACATTTTTGTATTTGCTAGAAAATAATTATATCACTACCTTCAAAACTTTAAATAATTCCCTTTATATTTAGGTTGATTTTGAATGAGCTCGCATTTGTTGAATTATTTGGATAAGTCTAAAACTAGATGTTTGTCATTTTGTCAACCCCTGATTGAATTTTTAGCGAGCGACTAAAATCCTCAAACAACCAAAAGCAGTCTCAACCTTAGCCGAAGCGAGACAACAGCAGCCCAAAACTCGCCGCCAGTTTCCCAGTATGATCGACACTTATGATAGATTTAGTTCTTGCCAGACTACACTGGAAGACAAAATCAAATTAAAAATTTCGCCATAAATTTCGATCGACCCGCCGATAGGGCGGGACTCTCAACTTCGTGGAACAGGCGTCCCGCCTGTGGTTGGCAAAGTAAATCTAAAATCTAAAACCTAAAATCGCGTGACTTCTGACAAATGATTGAAGTAGAACACTTAAGCAAAACTTACGGTTCGACCGCAGCGATCGCGGACGTGTCTTTTTCGGTCGAATCAGGAGAAATTCTCGGTTTTTTGGGGCCAAACGGCGCGGGCAAAACCACAACCATGCGGATTTTGTCGGGATACTTGCCGGCATCCAGCGGTACAGCCCGCATCGCGGGCCTCGATGTTCACGAAAACTCGATGGCAGTCAGACAGCGCATCGGTTATCTGCCGGAAAACCCGCCACTGTATCCAGAAATGACTGTGGAAGGGTTTCTGTTTTTTGTGGCCAGGATCAAGCAAGTATCGGCGGGCGATCGCGCGCGACGAGTTACCTCCGCGATCGAACGTTGCGGCCTGGTTGATAAACGCAAAGTTTTAATCCGCAAGCTTTCTAAAGGCTTTCGCCAGCGCGTCGGTATCGCGCAGGCGATCGTCCACGATCCACCGGTCATTATCTTAGACGAACCAACCGTCGGCCTCGACCCCCGACAAATCATCGAAGTCCGCAATTTAATCAAAAGTCTTGGCGGCCAGCACACAATCATCCTTTCCACGCACATTCTGCCGGAAGTCAGCATGACTTGCAACCGCGTCACCATCATCAATCGCGGTAAAATCGTGGCTGCGGGTAGTCCCGAAAATTTGATGGGAGAGTTGGCTGTAGGAGAGGGTTACGAAGTCGAAGTGGAAGGGGAGGCGGATTTGGTAAACAGTCTGCTGTTGCCTTCTTTGGAAAATGTGCCGGGAGTTCGATCGGTGGAATTGATTCCAAGCCAGCAATATTTAGTGAATCGCTACCGCCTGCGGGCATTGTGCGAACCGGAAAGAGAACCCGGACGAGAAATTGCTACAGCTATCGTCGCCTCTGGATTTGGACTGTGCGAAATGCGTCGCTCTCGCGCTACTCTCGAAGATGTCTTTTTAAGGCTGACAGCGGCTGAAAAGAAACCAGAAGAAAATCTGGTTCACAGCGAACCGGAGGTCGATCAAAATCTGCAAGAAGCAGCAGAAATTCAAAACTCGATCGCCGATTCTCATCAATCCGAATCGCAACCGATAGTCGAAAATCAGCCCGTTGTTTCAGATAGGCAAGAGTCGATCAAGCATTCTCAACCAGAATCAGAACCAGTTGTCGAAACAGTAGAGTCGATCGAGCATCCTCAACCAGAACCGATTGTCGAAAATCTGCAAGTTTCAGAAACAGTAGAGTCGATCGAGCATCCTCAACCAGAACCGATAGTCGAAAATCTGCAAGTTTCAGAAACAGTAGAGTCGATCAAGCATCCTCAACCAGAACCGATTGTCGAAAATCTGCAAGTTTCAGAAACAGTAGAGTCGATCGAGCATCATCAACCAGAATCAGAACCAGTTGTCGAAACAGTAGAGTCGATAAAAGGGAAGCATCTCAGTTTGGGTGTCACAGGAACCAGATCATCTTACTCGCTACAGATATCTAAACAAGCAAGCAGGATGCTCACTTTTGTAAAAAATGTTTTTTACAAAAGTGAGATACTCCCGATCGAACCTTCTCAACCAGAACCGATTGTCGAAAATCAGCCCGTTGTTTCAGAAACCGCAGAGTCGATCAAGCATCTTCAACCAGAACCGATTGTCGAAAATCTGCAAGTTGTAGAAACAGTAGAGTCGATCGAGCATTCTCAACCAGAACCGATAGTCGAAAATCTGCCCGTTGTTTCAGAAACAGTAGAGTCGATCGAGCATCATGAACCAGAATCCGAACCAGTTGTCGAAACCGTAGAGTCGATCGAGCATCCTCAACCAGAACCGATAGTCGAAAATCTGCAAGTTGTAGAAACAGTAGAGTCGATCGAGCATCATGAACCAGAACCGGTTGTCGAAAATCTACTTATTGTAGAAACCGTAGAGTCGATCGAGCATCCTCAACCAGAACCGATAGTCGAAAATCTGCAAGTTGTAGAAACCGTAGAGTCGCTCGAGCATCCTCAACCAGAACCGGTTGTCGAAAATCTACTTATTGTAGAAACCGTAGAGTCGCTCGAGCATCCTCAACCAGAACCGATAGTCGAAAATCTGCAAGTTGTAGAAACCGTAGAGTCGATCGAGCATCCTCAACCAGAATCCCAAGCAGTTGCAGAAACACCAGAGGAAATAAGCGATTTAGAACCAGAAATGCAACCAGTGGCAGATTTTCTGGAAATTGTAGAAAAACAAGAGTCGATCGAACTTTCTCAGCCAGAACCGATTGTCGAAAATCTACTCATTGTCGAAACAGTAGAGTCGATCGAGCTTTCTCCGCCAGAATCAGAACCGATTTTAGATGCACCAAAGTCGATCGAACTTTCTCAGCCAGAACCGATTGTCGAAAATCTACTCATTGTAGAAACAGTAGAGTCGATCGAACTTTCTCCACTAGAACCTGAACCGATTGTAGAAACAGTAGAGTCGATCGAACTTTCTCAGTCAGAATCAGAACCGATTTTAGATGCACCAAAGTCGATCGAACTTTCTCCGCCAGAATCAGAACCGATTGTAGATGCACCAAAGTCGATCGAACTTTCTCAGCCAGAACCGATTGTCGAAAATCTACTCATTGTCGAAACAGTAGAGTCGATCGAGCTT
>NZ_JAUBUB010000048.1:0-21942 GCF_036705265.1 Microcoleus sp. B4-C2 | reverse complement strand
ACAGTAGAGTCGATCGAACTTTCTCCACTAGAACCTGAACCGATTGTAGAAACAGTAGAGTCGATCGAACTTTCTCAACCAGAATCAGAACCGATTGTAGATGCACCAAAGTTGATCGAACTTTCTCAACCAGAATCAGAACCGATTGTAGATGCACCAAAGTCGATCGAACTTTCTCAACCAGAATCAGAACCGATTGTAGATGCACCAAAGTCGATCGAACTTTCTCAGCCAGAACCGATTGTCGAAAATTTACTCATTGTAGAAACAGTAGAGTCGATCGAACTTTCTCCGCCAGAATCAGAACCGATTTTAGATGCACCAAAGTCGATCGAACGTTCTCAACCAGAATCCCAACCAGTTGTAAAAAATCGGCCAATTAAAAAAAAGCCACAACCGAGTAGCGATTCTCGGCCCGAACAGCCACCTGTTACCAAAAAGCGACCAATAGAAAGAAAAAAACAGGATAGCGACAGCAGTGAAACACCACCCGCAGGCGACTCAGAATGAACCAATTACCAATGCCCAATTACCCATTCCCAATTCCTAAATGTTAGTAATGATTAGTAATATTGTCGCAATTTACCGCAAAGAACTACAAAGCTATTTTGCCTCGCCATTAGCCTATGCCATCGCAGCAGTCTTTTGGCTAATCACCGGCTACTTTTTAATAGCCATCCTCCTAGCCCCCGACGGGTTAATTCCCCAAATCGGCCAGCGAGACCAAATGGGAATTACCGAACCTCCCATCGACGTAGCCTACGAATTCCTGCAACTCTTCCTGCGAATCATGGGTTCCCTTTCCTTGTTCGTACTACCCGTACTCTCAATGGGACTTTACGCAGAAGAACGCAAACGTGGAACCTTAGAACTATTAGCCACATCGCCCTTAACAAACTGGGCCGTTGCTACCGGCAAACTCCTGGGAGTTTTAACATTTTATACCACAATGTTGCTGCCCCTGCTGTTCTGCGAGGCGATCGCCCTCAGTTCCTCAACCCCACCCGTACCCCCCGGAGTTCTTCTGCTAGGACACGGCGGCTTAATCTTACTAGCAGCAGGAGTATTGTCCCTCGGAATGTTTATTTCCTCCCTCACCGACAGCACAATTTTATCAGCCATCCTCACCTTCACTCTAGTATTATTTCTCTGGGTGATCGATGCAGTCGCCGTCAGTATCGGTGGCCCCTTCGGAACAGCATTAGGACATTTGTCGCTCCTAACAAATTACACCAATCTTGTCAAGGGAGTTTTCGATACCAGCAGTTTAATTATGTTTGCCAGTTACATCATTTTAGGAGTATTTCTGACCGCCCAATCCATCGATGCCTTGCGATATCAGCGTTCTTAAAAACACTAGACAAGGCAGAGACAGAGAAGGTTATTTTTGCCAAAGTAAAGAGAAGTAAAGAGCAAAGGGAAGGTTATTTTTCCCTGTTAATCATTCTACAAAATACCTCAAACAATGAGATTTATCAATCCCAAAATCGACTTTGCGTTCAAAAAAATATTCGGTTCCAGCGACAGCAAAGACATCCTGATTAATTTTTTAAACGCCATCCTTTATGAAGCACAGCCGGTCATCGAAGACTTAGAAATAATCGACTCCCAACCAGAACCTCAAACTCTCGCAACCCAAGACACACACCTAGATGTCAAAGCCACAATTAACGGCGGCAGAATCGCCCTAGTTGAAATTCAACTGATCAACGTGCCTTCCTTTGGGAACAGAGTTTTGTACAACGCTGCCAAAAGCTACAGCCAACAATTAACAGGAAAAGAGCGCTACGAAAGACTAAAAACAGTAATTTCCTTAAAAATTGCCGACTTTGAAATGTTTGAAAATCAGCCGGAATTTATGTCACGGTTTGTTTTCAAAGAAAAAGAGCAACAGTTTGAGTGTCCAGATACTCAAATAGAATTAGTATTTATCGAACTGCCAAAATTTAGCAAGGAATTAGCAGAATTAGAAACAACGGCAGATCAATGGATTTACTTTCTCGAAAAGACCAGCACTCTGGAGACAGTACCAGAAACACTCAGTGCAGTTCCCGAAATTCAGAAAGCTTTTAGAATTGCCAGCGAGGCAAACTTCACTCAGGAAGAATTAAATGAATTGCAGAAGCAAGAACTGTGGATTCAAGACCAGCAGATTGCCATAGATGTAGCAAGAGAACAGGTAACAAAAGCCGCTCAACTATCGTTAATATTGCGTCAGCTAGTGAAGCGCTTAGGCACAATACAACCGGAAACTGAAAACAGCATCCGTCAATTAGGTATACAGGAATTAGAAGAACTAGGAGATGCCGTGATCGATTTCAACAAGCCATCCGATTTAACAGCATGGTTGCAGGCTAATGCGATATAGAATAACATCCTCCAACCATAATTTTGTCACTCAATATTTACATTATGAAAATTAGCAAAACAAATTGGAAATACGTTTTTTTGCTGGGCCCCCTCCTCATCGCAGCGGGGGTAACAGCAAGACTTGTGTCCGCAGCATGGGAACCTCTGACAGTCGGTTTAGTGATTGCAGGAGCAGTGACGATCGCCCTTTGGCTGCTATATTTGAGTTACGAACAAAGCTTTTGGGGGCAGCGTTCCACTCAAGCCAGCACCAACGCCCTGATTGCTACCCTCGCCGTCTTTGTGATACTCGGAGTAATTAACTTCATAGCCGTTCGCTATCCCGTCCGCATCGACTTAACCGAAAGCCAACAATTTACCCTTGCCCCGCAGACTCAACAAATACTGCGAAACCTGCAACAAACAGTCAAAGTTTGGGTATTTGACCCCATCCAAAATCCCCAAATTAAAGAATTGCTGCAAAGCTACAAACGCGAGGGAGGCGAAAAATTCCAATTCGAGTTTGTTGACCCGCAGACCCAACCTGGAAAAGCGCGGGAATTTAGTATTACTAGCATCGGAGAAGTTTACCTGCAATCCGGCGACAAAAAACAGGTATTGCAAAAAGGTGGCACTGCTTTTGGTAGCGACCCAAATCAAGGTCTTTCAGAGATAAAACTTACCAATGGCTTAGAAGAAATCCTGAGCACTCGCGTTGCTACAGTTTACTTTTTGCAAGGCAAAGGCGCCCGCCCGCTACAGGAAGGTCAAGGCGGAATTCAGCAAGCTGAAAAAGCTTTGAAAGATAAATACTACAACGCCCAAACGCTGAATTTGACCGAACGCAAAGAAGTGCCAGAAGATGCAGATGCTTTAATCGTTCCGGGGCAGGACAAACCGTTTTCCGATACAGAAATTAAAGCACTAAGAGCTTATCTCGATCGCGGTGGCAGTTTATTGTTAATGGTAGACCCGGCAATTGATACGGGATTGGGCAAATTGCTGGAAGAATGGGGCGTAAAACTAGACACCCGTTTGGCCATCGATGCTTCGGGCACTGGTCAAAGATTTGGCCTGGGCCCCACGGTTCCCACAGTCAGGCGCTACGGCGAACATCCGATTACTCAAAGTTTTGGCAACGGCATTTCATTTTATCCGTTTGCGCGTGCTTTGGAAACCTCGCCAGTAGAAGGGATAGAGGCAAAACCGCTGATTTGGACGAGTCAGGAAAGTTGGGCGGAAAGCGATTTAACGACTAAGAAATTGGAGTTCGATCAGAAGACCGATCGACAAGGCCCGCTATTATTAGGTGTAGCTTTAGTTCGATCGTCCACTGACACCACTCCCTCAAAGCCCTCACCTTCACCAACACCAACTTCCCCCTCGCCTTCACCCCAAGCATCGCCGACAGATTCCCCATCGCCGATAGATTCACCCTCACCCACAGATTCCCCATCGCCGACAGATTCACCCTCACCGATAGATTCACCCTCACCGACAATTTCCCCATCGCCGATAGATTCACCATCACCGACAGATTCACCATCGCCGATAGATTCACCATCACCGACAGAGTCCCCATCGCCGACAATTTCCCCATCGCCGACAGATTCACCATCGCCGACAGATTCACCATCGCCGACAGAGTCCCCATCGCCGACAACTTCGCCAACAGCTTCCCCAATCAGCTATTCGGTGATTGTCTCGCAAGAAGCAACCCCTCCAGCATTACCGACGACTTCGCCAACACCAGCAGCATCTCCCACAGCATCTCCCACAGCATCTCCCAGTCCAACCGCAACTCCTTCTGCGCCTTCAACTCCTAGAAAAACATCGCGAATGGTAGTAATTGGCACATCTCAATTTGTGACTAACGGTTGGTTTGACCAACAACTCAATAGCGACGTGTTTCTCAATTCAGTCAGTTGGTTGAGTAAACCAGACCAGCAAAGCTTTTCTATCAGTCCGAAAAAAGCTACTAACCGTCGCATTAACATGACGGCTATCCAAGTAGGATTGCTGGTTTTAGCTTGGCTAATTTGGCCTTTACTCGGACTGGGAATTGGGGGCGCTATCTGGTGGAAGAGAAGATAAGTTAGTTGACAGTTGACAGTTGTCAGTTGACAGTTGTCAGTTGACAGTTGTCAGTTGTCAGTTGTTATTAATAACAGACTCCCCAATGCCCAATTCCCAATTCCCAATGCCCAATGCCCAATTCCCAATGCCCAATTCCCAGTTACTATGAAATTGCAGAAAAATACATTTGTATTGATAGCCGTCGCACTTAGCATGACTGGGTTGGTTGCTTTGTTCGAGATGCAAGTGGCTCCTAAACAGGAAGCTGCTAAGGAAGAAAAACAGAAAATTTTTGCTTTTAACTCCGATCGCGTACAATTCTTTACAGTCAAAACTCCCGAAAAAATATTGACTTTTGAGCGAGTTTATGCTACAAAAGGAGGCAAGTCTAGCTGGGAAATGAAATTGCCAGTGCAAGCACACGCGAGTCAGGCATCGGTGGATTTTTTGCTAGACAGGCTGGCAACAGGAAAGAGCGATCGCACGATTAATACTACTGCTGCTCAACTGCCAGAATTCGGTCTAGACCAACCCCAAGCTACAGTCACAGTAAAACTGGACAACCAAGAAACTCACCGCCTAGTTTTAGGCAAAACAGACTTTAGCGGCCGCTTCTTGTACGCTCAAGCCAATCCGCCGGAAGCGCCCCCTCAAAATTCCGCCCAAAATTTGCCCGTGCTGCTAGTGCCTTTTGACTTTAAAAATGCCGTCCAACGACCTTTGTCAGAGTGGAAAAAAGCAGAAGCACCCAAGACCGAGAAACCGCAAAAACCCTCTCCCACGCCAAGTCCTGAGAATAAATAGATGCCCAGTTGATCTGAGATGTTGCACCATTCTCAATAAGCCTTTTATGAACAGGCAAGATGCCTGTTCCACAAAGAGTGAATTTTCTTCTGAAACAGGCATCTTGCCTGTTGCTGACCAAGAATTTTTTGATGGTACCCGCCACGTGATTTATCCGTGGAATCAATCCAAAATCTAAAATCTAAAATCCTCAAGCCCCCGAATTTATCCGTGGGGTCAATCCAAAATCTAAAATCTAAAATCTAAAATCGAATGACGCCTGTTGCTGACAATGGTGCGCTCTGGGATAGAATTTAAAGAACCAATCCCAAAACCTGTTACATCCAACATTCCTCACCTAAAATACAGAAAAGTCTAAACTTAAACTGTATTTAAGTGGCGTGCATTACCCCCAGGAAAGGGCGAATATGTTTCAGACAGCACTCAACCAAGGTACGACAGCAACGGATACAGCGCTTGACGTTGAACTCCGCAAGGTCTTTAAGGTATTTAACGGCGAAACCGCAGTCCGTGGAGTTGACCTCAACATCCGCCAAGGAGAATTTTTTAGCATCCTCGGCCCTAGTGGCTGCGGCAAGACTACGACGCTGCGCTTAATCGCTGGGTTCGAGACTCCCTCGGCGGGCGAATTGATGATTCGGGGCCAGTCGATGACCAACACTCCAGCTTACCGCCGTCCGGTAAATACTGTGTTTCAAAGCTATGCTTTGTTCGGACACATGAATGTCTGGGACAATATCGCTTTTGGATTGCGGATCAAAAAGCTGGGGAAAGCAGAAATTGAAGAACGGGTACGGGAAGTTTTGCAATTGGTGAAAATGGAATCTTTCGCCAACAGGTTTCCCGGTCAAATGTCGGGCGGTCAGCAGCAGCGGGTGGCTTTGGCGAGAGCTCTGGTAAATCGACCGGCGGTTTTGCTGTTGGACGAACCTCTGGGTGCTCTGGATTTGAAGTTGCGGAAGCAGATGCAGTTGGAACTGTCGAATTTGCATCAAGAATTGGGTTTGACTTTTGTGATGGTGACTCACGACCAAGAAGAGGCGATGAGTCTGTCTGACCGGATTGCGGTGATGCACGAGGGCAGGATTGAGCAAATTGGCTCTCCTGAAGAAATTTATGAGTGTCCGCAGACGGCTTTTGTGGCGGATTTTATTGGCGATACGAATTTGTTTGCGGGTACGGTAGAATCGATCGACCGATCGACTATCACAGTTCGCACATCAGCCAATCTGAAAATAATCGTTCAGCAGTCGGATATGTGGAATGGTGTCACAGGCGACTCTGTTGTGGTCAGCGTTCGGCCGGAAAAAGTATATTTGAATCTCTACCAGCCGGAAGTGTCGGTCAACTGTTTTGAAGGGCGGCTCAAAAATACTATGTACATGGGCACGCACGTTCATTACGTCGTTGAGTTGGCGTCGGGCGATAAAATTACTGTACGCCAGCCAAATACTGGCGGTTCTTTCCCAGACCCGCACACGCCGATTTACGCTTACTGGGGAACTACTGATTGTCTCGCTTTGACCGATCGGAATTAGTCAGTTGGCAGTTGGTAGTTGGCATTAGTCATTAGTCATTAGTCATTAGTCATTGGTGATTTGTTGGTGGTTCGTTCTCCTAACAAATAACATAGGACAATTCCCAATTCCCGATTAGCAATTCCCAATTACCAATTCCCCAATCCCCAATTCCCCAATCTAAAATCTAAAATCTAAAATCGAACTGTGCCTCCGACTAACTTACCAATTTCCAGGATTTTCCCGGCTAATTCTACACGCCGTCAGTTCCTAAAAAATTCGGCGGCGACAATTTCCGGTTTAGCTGTTTCGAGTTGCGGCTGGCGACTTGCAGACGTGCAATCTGCTCCTCCCGTCCAAGGTTCTGCCGACCAACTTTTCATCTATACTTGGGCAGGCTATACCGATAACGCTTTGCTCGATCGCTTTGCCGAAAAAACAGGCATCCGCGTCATCGCAGATGTATTCGACTCCAATGAGTCGATGCTGGCGAGAGTTCAAGCCGGTGGCGCCCGCGCCTACAGCATCATTTACCCGTCTGACTACATGGTGATTCAGATGACGGAACTGGGGCTGTTGAGCCAATTAGACCACTCGATTTTGGGCGGACTCGATCGGCTAAAAAAACAGTTCCAAAACCCCGTCTATGACCCAGGAAACCGCTACAGCGTCCCTGTGAGTTGGGGAACCACAGGCTTAATTTACAACAGCGAACAGCTCAAAGAAGCTCCTGAAGATTGGGACTATTTGTGGAAGCACAAACAGGAGTTAGCAAGGCGAATGACGCTGGCAAATGATGTTCGAGAAGTGATGGGTGCTGCGCTGCGGATGTTGGGCTATTCTCTCAATTCTACGAACCCAGAGCAAGTGAAACAAGCTTATGAAAAGTTGGTTGAACTCAAACCGGCGATCGCATCTTTTACCACTGATGCTTGGCGGCCGCAAATGCTGACGGGGGATTTGAAGGTAGCTATGTGTTATTCTTCTGATGCTAATGAGGTAATTCCAGATAATGACAAATTGCGCTATGTTGTGCCAAAAAGCGGTTCTTCTCTGTGGACTGACACTTTAGTAATTCCTAAAGGTGCTCCCAATCCCGAAGCAGCTTATAAGTGGATTAACTTTATGCTGCAAGCGGATGTCGCTGCTTCTTTAGTAGAACGGCTCAGTTTCTCAACTCCTTCGGAAGATGCTTTTAGTTTGCTGACGCCGGAAGTCCGCGAAAATGAAATTCTTTTCCCTTCGGAGGCAACTTTGAAAAATTGCGAAGGTGTTGCTCCGGTAGGAAAATTTATAGACGTGTACGATCGCTATTGGACTCAATTAACCAGCGGCTAATCTTATTTTGGGCATAAATTTCATGTACATTTTGATTTACCGTGGAGTGGAGGACGGGTTTAGGAGATTATTTATTTTAAGCGTAGATTGTTAGTAAAACCCCCCCTGGTATCTTGTATGGTGCGTCGCTGCCAGATTTTAGATTTGATTTGCAGATTGTAGGATGGCGACGCACCCTACGACATCTTGTATGGTGCGTCGCTGCCAGATTTTAGATTTGATTTGCAGATTGTAGGATGGTGACGCACCCTAGGGTATTTACAAATCAAAACTCAAAACTCCAAACTATAATTTATGGCTGTTTCAACTAGAACTCCCCCTCCTATTCCTCCCACTTCTCCCTTAAAAGCTGAAACTGTTTCCCCGTGGGCGGCGTGGGCTGGGCCACTGGCATTGCTGGGCCCTTCTGGCTTGTTGCTGCTTTTATTATTAGTCATACCAACTTTGGTGATTTTTCAGCTTAGTTTGGTTCCGAATATTAAGCCAGGAGATTTGGTGAATCCTTCGGGAATCGGCAATTACCTGCGAGTGTTTGAGCCGCTGAATTTACAGGTGATTGGTCGATCGCTTTTTTTCGCAACGGGGACTACTATTCTGTGTTTGCTGCTGGGATTTCCCGTCGCTTACTGGATCGCCCTCAATGTCTCGAAAAAGTGGCGGAATTTAACTTTGTTAGGCTTTGTGTTGCCGCTGTGGACTTCTTCGCTGTTGCGATCGTATGCTTGGATTACAATTCTGCGTCCTACGGGGGTTCTCAACTCGCTGCTGGCACTTCTAGGCATTCCTCCTCTGGAATTGCTTAATCAAAGTTCCGCAGTTTTAATCGGCATGGCTTACAGTTATTTGCCTTATATCGTGACAATTCTCTACGCATCTTTGGAAAAGTTAGACCGCAGGTTGCTAGAAGCGTCTCAAGATTTGGGGGCCAATCCAGTGGAAACTTTCTGGAAAGTGACAGTACCTCAGACGATGCCGGGAATAGCTGCAGGTTCTTTGCTAGTATTTATTAGCTGTTTGGGCGATTTTGTCGATCCAGAGTTGCTTGGTGGAGCTTCGAGCATGACGGCGGCTCGTTTAATTTACAATCAGTTTTTGGGGGCGACTCAAAATTGGGGGCTGGGTTCGGCTCTGAGTATGGTATTAATCTTTGCAGTAAGTATCGGAATTGCCCTTTTGCTCAAATATGGCGATCGTAATGCAATTTAAAGAAGTCATTAGTCAGTAGTTATTAGTCATTAGTTATTGGTTACTGGTTATTGGTAGCTACTCACAAATAACAACTGACAACAACCGATTACCAATTACCAATTACCAATTAATTACCAATTACCGATTACCGAGAAATGGAAAATACCCCCGAAAATACACAGGAGGACATACAAGCCGATATGTACTTAAAACCTAAATTTAAGGTTTCTTGGCAGGTAATATTTGCCGTTGTGATGTTTTTTTATATGTACCTGCCCATCCTGGTACTCACCTTTTACAGCTTTAACAAATCGCGTTTTAGCGCCGGCTGGGAAGGATTTACTTTAGATTGGTACGTTAAATTATTTAGCGATACGCGGATTTTAATTGCCCTGAGAAACAGTTTGACAGTTGCTGTGTGTGCAGTGGCAATCTCGGCTGTACTCGGCACTTTAATGGCCGTTGGTTTAGCCCGCTACCGCTTTCCAGGCAAGAGTTTATATCAGGGAGTCTCCTACTTGCCGATTATTATTCCAGATATTGCGACCGCAGTTGCTACTCTGGTATTTTTAGCGGCGCTGGCTATTCCTCTGAGTTTGTGGACAATTGTCGCCGCTCACGTTGTGTTTTGTCTGGCTTACATCGCCCTAGCTGTTTCTACTAGATTGGCCGATTTAAACCCGTATTTAGAAGAGGCTGCCTTGGATTTGGGTGCAACGCCTGTTGAAGCTTTTATTAAAGTTTTGCTCCCTCAATTAATACCCGGAATTGTTTCGGGTTGTCTCCTGTCTTTTGTCCTCAGCATGGACGATTTTTTGATTGCTAGTTTTACCGCAGGTAGCGGGACTACAACTCTGCCGATGGAAATTTTTAGCCGAATTCGGACAGGAGTAAAACCGGATATTAATGCTTTGAGCGTGCTGTTGATAGTAGGTTCGGGAGGATTGGCGTTTTTAGCGGAATATTTGCGCGGCCGGGGCGAGCAAAAACGGACTCATTAGTCATAGGTTATTAGTCACCAAAAAACCCGGTTTCTTAAAGAAACCGGGTTTCTGAAGCGGTAAGGTGCGAAGTACGCAGCCTACATAGGTTCTGCGTCTAGGACAGAATTGCTGCTATTTTGCTGCTGGTAATTTCACTTTAGTAGCCAAACCTAGTGCTTCCAAAACTTGAATTGTCATCCAAGTGAAGTCAATCTCCCACCATTCCATCCCGTGACGCGCAGAGTATTGATAAGCATGGTGGTTGTTGTGCCAGCCTTCGCCGTAAGTCAGGACAGCCACCCACCAACAGTTAGTAGAACTATCCTTTGTTTCGTAAGTGCGGTAGCCAAATTTGTGAGTGGCGCTGTTAACAAACCAGGTGCAGTGATAAACGAAAACTAAGCGGACAAAAATTACCCAAACTACAAAGGGCCAGCCGGCTGCTAAGTAAAGCAACACGCCAAAGGCGATTTGAATTGGCAGAAAGTAATTTTGCAAAAACTGGTAAAAGGGGTCGCTCGAAATGTCTTTTGTGCAGCGGGGAATTTCAGCGTGAGCTGGACCTTTATATAGCATCCAGCCGAGGTGACTCCACCAAAAACCCTTTTGGGCATTGTGAGGGTCGAGCGCATTTTGGTCAGAGTGGGTGTGGTGCAATCGGTGCAGCCCAACCCAATCAATTATTCCTCCTTGACAGGCAAGGGCTCCGCAAAATGCTAGAAAGTATTCTACGAATTTTGGTGTCTGAAAACTGCGGTGGGTGAGCAGGCGATGCCATCCGAGAGTTATTCCCAAACCGCCGGTTATCCAGTGCATGAATACTGTTAAACCAACTGCTGTCCAATTGAAGTTACTGGGTAGCAGTGCGAACAAAGCGCCGATATGAAGTCCTGCTAAACTAATAACGTGCTTCCAATTGTATTGGAGTTTTTCTTGCGTTGCAATTGTCATTCTCTTTTTGATTTCTGATGAGATGCCGAGCTAGATTCACGCATAATAGTTGGGATTGAGCAGTGAACTTTTTTGCTGCACACTTGCCCAAACTAATAAAGAATCAATGATAGATTTGGGATTAGGATTGAAAAAGATTTACGGTTGTATAGCAATCCTAAATGATTCAGATAAATTGGTAGGGTAGTGCTAAGAGTGCCTACCCCCTATCTATCGGGCAACCGGGCGTGGGATTACCCCTACAATAATTATGCAAATGATTTAGGATTGCTATATTCTGAAAATAAAAACTTTGGCTGCTAAACAAAATTTTTTGTTCCCAATTATATTATAACTGATTCGGGTTTGGGTTGGGTCGATCGCACCAGGGGATTCGATCTCTGTTCAACCCAACCTATACCGATCGCAAAAACAGGATTAGCCATTGGTCACAAGCCCTTAGTCCAGAACTGATGACCTACAACCAATGACTAATTGCCGATCGCTATTTTTCTGCTAATTTCACTTTGGTTGCCAAACCCAGCGATTGCAGCAATTGAATTGTCATCCAGGTGAAGTCGATTTCCCACCATTGGAGGCCGTGGCGAGCCGAGTATTGAAAGGCGTGGTGGTTGTTGTGCCAGCCTTCGCCGTAGGTGAGCAGAGCCACCCACCAGCAGTTGGTCGATCGATCGCCCGACTCGTAGGTGCGGTAGCCGAATTTGTGGGTAGCGCTGTTCACCAGCCAAGTGCAGTGGAACACCACCACGATCCGCAGAAACACGCCCCACACCACGAAAGACCAGCCGCCTAATAAATAAAGCAACACACCGAAGACAACTTGGATGGGGATAAAATATGCTTGGAGAAACTTGTATACTGGGTCGTCGCCGATGTCTTTAGTAAAGCGGGGGATTTCCACTCTGATCGGGAGATCCGAGAGCATCCAGCCCATGTGGCTCCACCAGAAGCCTTGATTGGAATCGTGGGGATCTGTTTCGGTGTCGGAATGTATGTGGTGTAACCGGTGCATTCCTACCCAGTCGATCGGGCCACCTTCACAGGAAAGGGTACCGCAAATAACTAGAAAATACTCTAGCCATTTGGGTGTTTGAAAACTGCGGTGGGTGACGAGGCGGTGATATCCCAGAGTAATTCCTAAACCACCTGTTACCCAATGCAGGAAGACAGCTAGCCCAACCGCCGACCAGCTAAAATTACCCGGCAGCAAGGCAAATAAAGCACCGATGTGCAGAAAGGCCATAAAGCCTACGACAGGCCAATCAGGAGAAGTTTTTTTGGAAGTTGCAATCGTCATGAATATATTATGTTTACAAACTAGGGGCCGCATCTACGCCATAATGAACAGCGCGCACGCAAAGGGTGAGCGAGGTATAGATGAATAGCGTTTCACGGCTACAGGAAGCAGAACAGGCACTCTTTCAGATTTTTTCTGGTATTGACACTACAGTCAAGCAAAATCTTCAACGAGTCTTAAAAGCTTTTCGCAGCCACCGGGTTGGAGTCCACCATTTTGCAGGGGTTACGGGTTACGGCCACGATGATTTGGGTCGGGAGACTTTGGACGGGGTGTTTGCCGAAGTGGTAGGGGCCCAGGCTGCGGCTGTCCGGGTACAGTTTGTTTCGGGTACTCACGCGATCGCCTGTGCTCTTTTTGGCATCCTGCGTCCTGGTGACGAAATGTTGGCAGTGGCTGGTTCTCCCTACGATACTTTAGAAGAAGTGATCGGCTTGCGCGGGCAAGGTCAAGGTTCACTGCTTGAGTTTGGCATTAGTTACCGTGAGTTGCCTCTAACTCGCGAAGGAAGTTTGGATTGGCAGGCATTGAGCTCTACTATTTCAGCAAAGACTCGCCTGGTTTTTATCCAGCGCTCTTGCGGCTATTCTTGGCGGTCGAGTTTGTCTATTTCTGAGATTGAAAAAATCGTCGCCATAGTCAAACATCAGAATCCTAGCACAATTTGCTTTGTTGATAATTGTTACGGGGAGTTTGTGGATGATTGCGAACCTACTGCTGTGGGTGCGGATCTGATGGCTGGTTCTTTAATCAAAAATCCGGGGGGTACGATCGTCCCTGCTGGAGGTTACGTCGCCGGCAGGGCGGATTTGGTGGAGGCGGCAACTTGTCGCTTGACGGCACCGGGAATCGGCAGCAGCGGCGGCGCAACTTTTGATTTGAATCGGTTGCTGTTTCAGGGTTTGTTTATGGCTCCCGGTTGTGTGGGCGAGGCGATGAAGGGCAATCATTTGACGGCTTATGTTTTTTATAAGTTGGGTTATCGAGTGAATCCTATGCCTTTGGCTAGAAGACGAGATGTGATTCAGGCGATCGAATTCGGTTCTGCTGATAAGTTAATTGCTTTTTGTCGGGCTGTTCAGCAAAATTCCCCCGTCGGTTCCTATTTAGATCCGGTGCCGGCTCCGATGCACGGGTATGAAAGTCAGTTAGTGATGGCTGGGGGTACTTTTATCGATGGGAGTACGTCGGAGTTTTCGGCTGACGGGCCTCTGCGGGAGCCTTACGTGGCTTTTTGTCAGGGGGGGACTCATTGGACTCATGTATCGATCGCCCTGGAGGATGCGATCGAGGCTGTGGGCCCGGCTAAGTAAGTTTGGTATAAAACCGTGGTTTTTGAGTGATACATTTCGCCTGAGCTTGCGTGAGCAACGGCTAAACAAACAGAATACCCAGAGTCCCGACTTTTTCGGTGAAGTCGGGACTCTAACGGCGATCGCGTCTTAATTTAATTAGAACGACCTACTTATTTTTCCACTGCTGCGGGTGTGAAACGAATTTCTATCCGTCTCCTAGTGGGATCGGGACTACGATTGGTTGGGGCGTATTCTCCAGAAATTAGGAATAGTTGTGCTGCTGAATAAGCACGGAATTTTAAACCCTGTAACCGACCAGTTTTTTGTTGAAAATCTTGGAGATTTTTGACTACTGCTAAGGCCCGCATTAATCCTAAATCTGCATTAGAACCTGCTTTTAAGTTACTGATAGATTCATTACCACTAGCTACATTTTCTAACGTTTGATCTAGATTGCTGACAGGTTCTACTGTTTCTTGACCGTCAGTATGACCGATTATTTCTACAACATAACCGGGATATTGCTTGGAAAAATCTTCAAGTTGGTTGACTACCTTATTGTCAATAAATAAACGCAGACCTTCAGGTAAATCGGCTCTTCCTGCCTCGAATTTGAGAGGGCGATCTTGGAAATTATCGGAGTCTTTTATAATAATTAAAGGTGGCGATTTTAGGCTTTCTATTTGTCCTTGTAATTCGGTAATTTGATTATTTTTTTGCTGCTGTTCGCCCTGCAAATGTTCATATTTTTTTTCTAGCATGATAATTTTATTTTGAGTATTAACCAGTTCGTCGCTTGTATTTTCTGCTGTTGATTTTAAGAATACGGATTTGACTAAAGCTAGTAAGAGGAATAAATTTATAATCATAAAAGCGTTGGACATCAAATCTGTGAAAGCTGGCCAGATATTGAGGTCTTCATGGGAATCTGCGGGACGGGCTCGGCGACGCATAATTTAAAGTTCTCAGTTGTGGTTGAAAAAATCACTCATTCGGCATACATATTATCTAGAATTTCTAGATGTCACCAAAAGAATTTGGATCGCTGAGATGTTTATCAACAACCGGACTTTCTATCTTCTCTCTCAAAGTCTCTACCAACTCAGCAAGCTCAGATTTTATGTCACTGAGGTGATGGACATATCGCTCAATACTTTCGGCTATCGCTTCCGATTGCTGCCTGTTACTGTCAGCTTGATTGTTCATCGTTTCTGCAATGCTGCCAGCAAAAGAGTTAATACTTGCGACGATGGCTTGCGATTGTAAATTGTTATTCTCCGTTTGATGGCTAATAGTTTTAGTAATCCCGCCAGTCATAGAGTCAATCCCTTGATTGACCTGATTTGTATAATTATTGATAGTCTGTACTAACTTTGTCAACTCAACTTGTACTTTATCCAAACTATCTACTCTAACTACAATCCTGTTCTGTAGTTTGTCAAGCGTTGTGACAGCAGACTTAAAACTCTGCGAGCCTTGCTGAAGTTGTGGAATAATTTGGCTTAGTGACTGTTGATTAGTTTGATGCAACCCTAATACTTGGACTGAACTCTGATTTAGCAGGCTGATTTCTTCTGTCACGTTTACTAACTGTTGGCTAAAATCCAGGATTTGACTCAAGGTAGTTCCCAGAGATTCAACAGTATCAGCTAAACTTGAAGCGGAATTAGAGAAATTACTTTGTGTGGTAGCTAAATTAGCTGTAGCCATTGATAATTTCTCAGGAAAATCGCTATTTTTCAATGTGTTAGTCGCTTCTGTAAATCTACCCGCAGCTTCCTTAAATTCATTAGCACCGCTAGCAAGTGTACCAGAAGCTTCCGCTAAACGACCGTAAACTTGTTCCGCTAAATTAGCAGCCTTAAGATTAGCTTTAATAATTTCTTCAATCTTTTCTTTTAGAGCAGATTCCACACCCTCACGGACAGTTTGACCAAATCTAGTTAAAAAGTTGTCAAATGTATCGGCCATGCCTTTAACTACTTTATCAAGGCGAGTTTGTCCCTGTATTTCTTGCTGATAAACATTATCCAAATAATCTTCTAAAGAGCTAATTAACTGTGACTTAGCTAAACCCGTATTCCAGATAAAATTGACCACAGTCAAAGCAGAACTACAACATACTGCTATCAGACTGGTAATAAAAGCAATTCCCATCCCTTGCAACGGTTTCTGCAATTCAGCAAATACTAAATCCTGATTAATGTTTGTATTTCCCTGAAGTTGAGTAATTGTTTGACTCAGATTAGATAAATTAAGCGTAATCCCTAAAAAGGTACCTAATAAACCAAAAGATATCAACAGATTAGGTAAGATGCGACAGAAATAATCTATCCAATCGTAACCAAACGGAATCCCCAAAAATGTAATCTTCTGTTCACCATAAATTCCATCAATCAAAGCGGCTGAATTCACTTCTTCTAGATAATCACTAGCCTTTTGAAATCTAGCTTCTAAGTCTGTAACAATTCCAGGTTTTAATACAGCAGTATTCCCCCCTAGTAACATTCTCACCTTTTCGGTATTGTCCACTATCTCCCCATGAAGCTTTCTTCGTTGACAAGCCGCCAACACAGCAGGTAAAAACACCAGCAGTATAGTCGGAATAAGCAAGTATATTGGAAATAATTTTAACCAGTCAAACATAATCGATCAACTCCAGAATGAACAATGCTAGATCCCTGTGTTGTAAAAAGCGAGGTCAACTCGCCAGCCACAATTTTCATCAAATCGGATACTTATTTAAAATCTTTTCCCGCTCCTTTTCATACTCCTGATCGGTAATAATACCACCATTCACATCCTGTTTTAACAGCTCCAATTCTTGCCGTCTCTTAGCACGATTATCAACAGAATCAGTAGGCTCATCAACTATTTCTGCCTGAATGACTTCCTGAAAAGCACCGATTCCCGGAGGCGAAGTTTTAGAAATTTGTAAACCTTTAAATCTTTCAGCCATTTTCTTACGAAAACGATTGATAATCCCCTCCTTAGCAGGCATTTCAGTAGTTCCAGGAACCCCTACCACCGTAGCTTTGTAAGGATAATTAGGATGATTCTCCGGCAACTTATCTACCAAATCTACAAAATTCCGTAGCTTGGGTAAATAGTCATCTTCCCAAAGATTAGGATTTTTATCAATCCGAGCGATCGCTACGTCCAACAACCCCTTCAAAGCATCAGTCATATCCCGCCGATTCGCCAATTCTTCGAGTGCTTGATTCCAGACTGAACTAATCCCAGCATGAGAATTACAGTCCCGCAATTCGTCATAATATGAAAACTCCAACTGCTGGGTATTTGCATTTTTCCCAATCAGATCAAAAGCCAAACAAGGATAAAAAATATCCTCTAATTCCTCCATAATAAGGGCATCAGGCGGAATAATGTCAGTAAACCGAGTTCGGTAGTCATTGTGTAGAAAAGAACTCTCAGAATTTAGTTCGCGAATGTAGGGATTTCGCATCTGTTCCAAACCGCTAATCAGTCTCAGAGGAAACCCCGCATACTCAGTCACAATTAAAATTTCATCCTCAGCTTGAGTAGGTTTCAGGACACTTTCTCCAATTCCTAAATCCCGTCCCAAAGTAAGTTTAAACTGCTGAACTTCCGACTCGTCAGTATCCTTAAAACCTACTAACTCACTTTTTTTCGCAGGACTATTACGAAAGTAGGGATCGCTCAAGTTTAAGCGTAGCAGTGGCTCAGATTCCTGTCTAATTTGTCCCAAACGAGTTGAGCGATCCTGAATCGAATAATTTTGGATAAAACGCTTAATCACAGATTGAACAATCTGAGTGCTGCGAGAACCAAATAACCTGTCAACTGTCAAATCAATTTCGTTTTGTACTTGTAATTGAGCAGTGCGATCCATCAAATAAGCAATCGAATCTCCAACTCCCGAAACTTTTGTAATCTCCTTACTCACCAACACCAACTGAGAGCGAAAATCTTGCTCCGGTAGCAAGGTTTTATAGCATCCATCAATATCTTTATTATCAAAAATTGCCTCGCCGCTCATTTCATCAAAATTCAATTGTCTTAAATCGCTTTCCTCCTTCTCATAGTCACTCTTCAGATTGCCTACCAAGCGGTTAAAACCAGCCACGTGAGTTGAACGTTCTAAAACGTGCTTCTGCAAATCTCCGACAATTTGCAGCACTTCCTGAGTTACCACTAAATCAAAGTTGTGCTTAATTAAATCGCAGACTTCCCGCACAACTCTTTTAGCTTCAGCTTGCACTTGCCGATTCTTGCTCCCTAAAATTGGGAAGTCAAATTTTTGCTCAATCTCCTCAATAATCTCTTCCGAATCTCGCCATTTTTTCTCCAAATCTTCCAGCTTGCGAGTTCCCCCAAATTTAGCAATGTCTTCCTCCAACTGAAGCTGATAACGATTCAAATCAGTTTGCAAAGCATCTAACCAATCGCGACTGCTTTTAATCGAAAATTTCACATTTCCCGGAGTCAACAAACCAGCTAAAAATTCATCGATATCATGCTTAAGCTGTTCCGTGATCGTCGGACGAATTTGTAACAATCTTGTCAGCCAAATTCCCCTTGTGCTCTCACTTTCTCCAGGCTGAGTTTTGCGAAACTGATCGCGAAACTCTCGCGGTAAAGTTTGCCTGATTCCAATGCGATCGTCCTTACTTTGGCAATCATTAATTACTCTCTCTAACCTGGCATTTCTCCAAGTATTGAGCGTACTGGCAAAAGTCTTATTGGATTCTTGCACAGCCTCAGCTAATCTGGTAGTAAAACCGTCCCTTTCATCCAAATTGCTATGCCACCGATACTGAATTAAAAATTGATCTAATGACGACTGTGGATCTGGGCTTTGCCCCTCTCCATTTAACCAGAATGTTACCAACTTTAAACTAATTCGAGTTAATGCAATTTGGACAATAATGTCGCGGGGAAAATAAATCGCCGCCAGTCCGAAAGTTAAATACCGCTGGATATTCGGTCGCGGATGGTCATCCCACTGAATCAAATGCTGCAAGAAATTATCCCGCATCCCCCTAACTACAGGCGCTAATTCTCCAGAAAAATCCAGTGCTATTTTATGAGCAATAACATTGCATAATTTGCGCTGCTCTAGAATCGAATACTCGCCCGCAGTTTGATTTGAAACTAAATAAGTATAGTCAAAAGGCGGCCGCGATTCCTGCACTAAAACTAAGTTTTGCATATCATAACAAGCCTCAAATTTAGTACCAGGAGTAGTATAGTAATTCAGTTCCTTAAGTGCAGCATAAGTATTGGCACTCATATTAGAAGTATTGCCGTATAACTGCGGACTAATCACCAAATATCCGACAATTTGAGCACCTCCATCGCCGTAAGCTTGTCTGAGACTATAAGCAACATCTAAAAACATTCCGCTACCAGTGCCACCGCATAGAGAACCCACGACAAAAATATTCAATCCTGGTTCAATTCTTAAGCCAGATCTTAGTAAAGTTGCCTCGTGTCCTCGCGTCCGCCTTTCTGCGGTTTCTACCGCTGTTTTAATTTTTTGATAGTTATGGAAAAAAGCCAATCTGCCTACAGGTCTAATGCCTTTTGCTCCTTCTTCTACTGCTTTAATATTTCGCAGTAATTGGGGCGGAAACCAGCGGGCAATATGGTCGTAAGGGCCTTGACGATCGTAGTTAGAACGCCGTTCTAGTCCCTGCACAAAGTTAGTTACTTCTGCTGATGTCATTGTCGCGCCTACTTTTTCAGAGTCGCGAAAACTGAGGTCAACACCGTGATAGGTACTACCAGTTCGCAAACCCGATACTTGTGTTGCGGCCTTGTCGGTATCGATGTGAACAAAACTCACAATCGGCAACTGACTTAAATCTTCATAGCGATCTACGATTAAGCGGCGAATTCGCATTAATACATCTCTTCCTGTACCGCCTAAACCAATGCAAACCGTCCTGTTTATACCCCTAACTTGGCGATCGCTGCTTGTAGATTGAGTCATATCTGTCTGATTGTTTATTTTTTGACTTGAATCACAATTTCGTAATCTTGCTTGTGAGAAATAGGACAATTGAGCCTAATTCGACCAGTATTAGTTATCAAAGTCGGCTTAATGACTTCTTTTGCATTCAAAAAAATAGTAGCTTCCCCAGTTGGCTCTAAATAAAGTTTTTCCCCCTTCCGCACTAAATAAGCTCTGACTTCTGGCCCTGGAGTATCGATCGAATCAGCGCAGCTTGGTTCGTACTCGCCGATCGCAATCCTTTGATTATTTCCCAGATAGCATACTTGGTCATCCTCTTTCGCAGTAGCTGTTAAGTCAACCGCCAGCTTCCATTTCCTTTGCAGCCGCCAGAACTTGATAGTAGTAGCGACAGCAGTAGCGAGAACAATTCCCGAAATTGACAGTGGCAACCATAACTGATTCAATAAATAAGCAGAAACTAAACAAGTTTCTCGCCCACCCGGTGCTGGCGTACAAAACTCCTGTACATTGGGAGAAATATCAACAACACTTAATTCATATCCTTTATTATCCTTGGTCGTAATTGTATACGATCTCTTCCGCAAAGGCAATACCTGAAACCAAGCTTGACGCTGTTGACTTGCTTGAGAATTCCCCTGCCGAAACGGACTATCTGCCGGTGTTTCTACCCAGTCAACTGAACTGGCTGGCGACTTAGTAGATAGTGGCGCATCAGTAGTCCAAACTACAGACTGAGGTTTAATTGGTTGATTCTGCCCCAAACGGCACTGATTAAGATTCGCAAGACCTTGATAAATAGTAAGTTCTGCCCGTTGAATATCCGTATTTTGAACACTTAGATTGGGCTGAAAAGGAATAGCCTGCAAAATTAGGTCAATATCCTTCTTGCTATTAAATTGAATAGAACTTTCCGGTACTAGGGGATTGACACTGGGCGTCAGTGGATTTACGGTTGTTGCAAAAGGAACAATATAAACCGTATCTCCAGGCTGCAAACTATCCTCAACAATCTGACGCAAACGGATGCGACCTTCATCGTTAAGGCCAACACTCTCCGTCAAATCAATTGCTAAAACTACATCGCGACCTCTATGCAGAAAAGCAACCAATTCTAGACCAGTTTTTTGTAAAGGGGCAAGGGGTTGCCCAGGAGTAACTGTCGGACAATAATCAGCCAAGGAAGTACAACCCTCAAGTTATTGAGATTATTATAAGCTGTTGTGCATATAAATATGGTGACACTCTACAAAAGAGAATAGGCAATAGGGAAAATCATATCTACAATTGAAATGTGTCACAGTTTACAAAATCCAATTCACCTTCACCATCTTGATTAAGTTATACCGATCGCCAAAATGCCTAAGATATTATTCCCGTCTTTGAGATAATACTTGTTCAAATCGCGAGTTTATGCAGCCTTACTGAGTGCTTGAATATCACCTTGCATAATCAAACTGACATTGCGGGAAATCTTGTCGATTTCCCAATCCCACCACCGTATTTCTAATAGTTGTGCAACCTCACCATCGCTAAAACGCTGTTTGATTGGATGGGCGGGATTTCCACCTGCAATGGTGTAAGGGGGAATGTCTTTTACTACAACGGATTTGGCGGCAATGACTGCACCGTCGCCGATTTTTACTCCGGGCATAATCAGGGATTCATAGCCGATCCAAACATCATTGCCAATGACGGTATCGCCTTTACTTGGCAGTTCCATTAATAAATTCATGGCTGTTTCCCAACCATTTCCAAAAACCGGAAAAGGATAAGTTGAAATCCCGTCGAGTTTGTGATTTGCACCGTTCATTATGAATTTGACGTTGGTGGCGATCGCACAAAATTTGCCAATTATTAATCGGTCGTTTCCGTAGTTATAAAGTACATTTTTTTCAAAGTTTTCTGGATCTATTGGATCGTCGTAATATGAGTAATCGCCGACGATAATGTTGGGGGATTTAATAAAGTTTTTGATGAAGCATACGCGCCGCTGATCGGCCATCGGATAAGGTCGGTTTGGATCGGGTCCAATTTCTGTCATAAGTTTCAATCCTTATTTGTTAAGCTACTGGATTAATGTAGTGTTAATTCGAGTCAGGTTTGCTTCTAAGGAATGAGAATTAAATAACTTCCACAAGTTTGTGGGATGGGCGTCCCGCCCGTCCAAAAAGGACGGGCGGGA
>NZ_JAUBUB010000047.1:34761-47859 GCF_036705265.1 Microcoleus sp. B4-C2 | reverse complement strand
TCCAAAAAGGACGGGCGGGACGCCCATCCCACAATAACAATTAAAATTGTAAGTTATTTAATTCGCGATCCTAAAGAAGCCGGGGATCTAACAGCGAGCACATTTTAGGTTTAAAAGGTGCTTTTTTTCTCTGCGTGCAATCCCATTAAAATGACTAATTCCATGAGAGGCTAAACATCCGCCGGATTTAGGTGCATCATTGCCCAAGTGGTGTAAGTGCCGATCGGACTCCAAAGTATGTAAGGCAGCAATAACAGGGCGGCCGGCTCGGAAACTGGCAACACAGTTAAAGCTAGGATTACGCTTAAAATAGCGCCCGTTCCGCCGATTATTGTGCCGACTTTTAGGCTCCTAACTTTGCACATAACCGAGGTGTAAGACATAGTTACTATTTCTAAAAGCAGGTACAAACCCATTCTCAGCCAAGTCTCCTGAGTTCCCGGTTCTTTTTCCCAAACAATCACTGCTGACCAAGCTGCACAAATAAAAATTACTGTCCAAATTAGGGGAATTGCTCTTTCAAATACTAGCCATCTCGGACGCTGCAAGCGGTTGAACCATTGGATGTCGCTGGGCGCGATTATGTTAGCTGCTAAAGCTACTACAAAGGCGACGCCTCCAATTACCATCCAGGATTTAATCATTTTTTTACCTTGGGCTAGATTTACGGCTTAGATCAAACATATATTTTAGGTAATTCCAGCGCAAAATATATCTGCATCCAGTCTTAAATTTATAATTCACAGGTAACGGACACTTGAAAAGAGTAAATTTATTGCCTTTACAGTCCTGGAGGCAGAACCTAATTATGTAGGGTGCGCTAGGCGCACCTTACCGCTATAAGTAACGCTTAGTCTTTCAACGAAATCGGCAGCTAGCCGAGTCGGTGATGCTGTTCTAATTCTAAACTAGAGTCATCTTCTTTTTTGGGAACCAGAAGCGTATTTTCGCTGCTCGGTTGCAACACGGCTTTAATCACTTGGAGAAAACGGTTAGGCTTTTTGGTTTGACCGTTGAGAGTGCGGCGGTCTTGCACTTTTTTAGAAAGGTGCCGCATCACAGATAAATCGAGTTCATCGATGAAATGGTCTGCTATACGTTCTCCCATTAAATCAATAGCTTCAGCATACTGATCGGTCAGCGTTTCTATAGCATCGTATGCTTCGTCAGCAACTTGACTTGCTACTGTTTTATTTTGGTCGCCCGGTGTCTGGGAATTGGTGCGGCGTCGGTCTAAAAGACTTTGGTACTCAGCAATGCTCATTCCCAAATTGTAGAGATGGTGGTGAGCGTGATCCATCAAATCTACTTCACTGGGATAGAAGAAACCACGGGTGCTGTTGATGCCGTGCAGTTTTGCCCAACGCCGCAGAGTTGTCTCATCTTGCAGTTGGTATCGCTCCAACATTTGAGCTGTGTTCAGCTCTACTTCTGGCGTAACTTTGAAATCGCTCATCGGTAAATCCTCGGTGGTGAGTAAATAAATAAATTTGAAACTTAGAATCTGTGATTTGCGTACAGTCTGAAAATGATGATCAATCCTTTGACGGCATTCACGGAAGTCTTGCGGGCATTTGCTAGCCGTCGATCGTGCGATCGAGTCAGAGGATTTCAGGGTAGCGTACTTTTGGGCTTTGTCTCGATCGCATCCGGGAGCAAGCACACAGGGTTAATAATATAGCTGATTTATGGTTTCAACAACCGTTAAAAATAGTAAAGTTTAATTTTTAGGGTTGAATTATTAGTAATGTTGAGCTATAATATTCTCAATAACCGTGCAATTAGTAATTTTAGTAGTTGCAAACGAGATTCTTAGTATGCCTGTATACGATTATTTGTGTCCCGAAAACAACCAGCAGTTAGAAGTTTGGCACAGCATGAACCTGGAAGTTTCGACTTGGGGCCAACTGTGCGAGTTGGCGAAGCGCGAACCCGGGGAGACTCCCGCAGATGCGCCGGTACGCCGACTGCTGAGCGCTCCGAGGTTGATGAAGCCGACATCGGACACCGATTATAAAAATCAGGGGTTCAGCAAGTACGTGAAGCGGGATGAAGGGGTTTATGAAAATGTCACGGCTAAGGATGGTGAAAGCCGTATTGTCAATCGAGATGGTAAGCCGATTAAAGACTGAAAATCCACAATAACTAATCAAGTTTTCAGTTGAGTCAATTACAGATATTGGGTAGGGACACGGCAGTGCCGTGTCTTGTATCTTACCTGTATTTTATCCGATTGACAACTGCTATATTCTTCAGATTATGTTAGTCCGATTCATATCATGTTCGGTCGAGCGATCGCGATTGTTGTAGGGGCGGGTTCACCAACAATACCTGCCAATAATTGATAATCTTAAAAACCCGCCCGACCGGGATATTACGGTTAATCGATCGGACATAATATTATTAGCCAAACCAATCTTTCATTTTCTGTTTGGCTTGTTCTTTAGTATCAGCATTAATGTATACTGAAACAGTAGCTATTGCCGCCAGCAATACTCCCAAATCGTCGGTAAATCCGATACCGGCTAATATATCGGGAATAGCATCAACAGGAGATATAAAATAGGTCAAAGCTCCAACTACAACTGCTTTTGCCCAAGCAGGCACGTTTGGGTTCTGAGCCGTATAGTAGAGAATCAAAGCTTTTTCAACTACTTCTCTTCCTGCGGTTAAAGCAAAGTTTTTAAGTTTAGTCCAAAAACTTTCATCTGAATAGTTAATTTTGGGGTTGCTGAGGTTTGTTGTAGTTCCTTTCCGATCGATTAAATCGAGAGGTATGCCCTTAGTTTTAAGCTGGGAAACAGCAGAATTGAAGGATGCTGATGCCTGATTTTTAATGGGCGTGGCTTCCCGTATTTGTTTCATGTCTGCGATGAATTCCTGCATGGCTTGGATTTGCAAGTCGGAAACCGCCAGCAGTTTTTTTGCGGATTGGATCGCCTCGCTTTCTGCCGGATGCAGCGTCTTATTTGCGCCAGCAATATTAATTAAAAAATACATGACTCCCAAACGCAGCGGTTGTTGTGAATGGCTGAGTGTTTGCAAACAGTCGCCCAGTGATGGGGGACTGGCTGTGTAGGATTGGATTTGAGTCTTTGCAGAGTCAGAAAATTTGTCTAAATTTATGGTTTTAAACAACAAATCTAGTTCGTCAATATCAATGGAACCGTCGGCGGCTGCGATCGCAAACAAAGAACCATAAAAAGCTAAAAGTTCGCTTTCTGAGGAGGTGGCAAAAATATCTCTCTCGGACATGATGCTACTCCGATTGATAACGACGCTTTGCATTTTACCACAAAACTCAGCGCGCCATGATTTCAGAAACCGGCAATAATTTGAGAGAACATGACACAATGGAGAATTTTTTATGAAAGTTGCGATCGTCGGCTGCGGCTATGTGGGTACTGCGACAGCCAAACATTTACGCGGCAAATCTGATTATACCGTGACGGCGACAACTACCACGGCGGCGCGAGTAGTTGAGTTGGAGGGTGTCGCGCAGCGGGTAGCCGTGCTCAAAGGAAATGACAAAGATGCAATGACGGCTGTATTGCAAGAACAAGATGCTGTTATGCTGTGCGTAGGTGCTCCAAATCCTCATGCTTATCGGGAAAGTTATTTAGATACTGCGACAACTTTAGTAGCGGTTTTACAGCAGATACCGACAGTCAAGCAGGTTATTTATACGGGTACTTATTCTGTGTATGGCGATCGCCAAGGTGAATTAGTAAATGAAGAATCACCCGTCGCGCCGGCCAATCCAAATGGTGAAATTATCGCAGAAACAGAACGGGTTTTATTAGCAGCATCGAGTCCCAATCTTCACGTCTGCATTCTCCGTTTGGGAGGAATTTATGGGCCTGGGCGAGAATTAGTTAAAATCTTTAGAGGCTGGGCTGGGAGCACTCGTCCCGGTAGGGGGGAAGATGCTACTAATTGGGTGCATCGAGATGATATTGTTGGGGGGTTAACTTTTGCTTTGGAAAATCAATTGCAGGGAATTTACAATTTAGTCGGGGATGTGTCGCTATCGAGTGGTGAATTGCTCGATCGCATTTTTGAAGCTAATAATTTGCCTAAAGTTTCTTGGGATGGAAGTCCTAGCGTGCGGCCTTATAATGCTAGGGTGTCGAATCAAAAGATTAAGGCGGCTGGTTATCAGTTTGTTCATCCTGAAATTAGGGAATTTTAGTTGGGCGATCGCTCTTTTGTTAAACCGCATATTTTTCACAGGCGGGACGCCCGTGCCACAATGAACGCGGATGGACGAAAGGGCGATATTCACCGCTTTAGATTTTTTCCCTAACCCAAATTCTAAATGATTTCAGTAATGCAATTTCTCCCATTGTTTTAGTCTGCTCAAAAAACCTACTCATTTCTGTTGATGATAAAAAGGGAAAAGCAATACTGAAATTGCATTCAACATACTCCTCGGAAGCTAACTGATAAAATTTTAAAACTCGCCCGTTATATCTCCAGAGTTCGGGTACGCCAAGTGCCGAGTAAATTCCTGACTTATTAATTGAACTGCTGGTAATATCTATTTCAATTGCCAAGTCGGGCGGTGGGGCAGTTTCTAAGTCTAGTTCTTGCCTGCCTCTGACTGCTGGTTCACTTTGAATATAATAACAATTGTCAGGTTCTATACCCTTTTTAGCCTGTTCTTGCTTGAGAGTCATTGAGCCAGCACTTTTGATTTCAATGCCGAGTTCTTCTGCTAAAATGAAAATGAAGCGATCAGACTGAATCTTGGGATTTTCATGTTCGTATAAAGGACTCATAATTTCCAACATCCCGTTATCATAAGCTATGCGATAACCTCGGCGATCGCCTATTTCTTTGAGCAACGTTTCAAAGGTTGACCAGCTAATGTTTTCTAGCAGTGTTCTCTGTTCGGCTAAACTGGAAGTAGTAGCAATCATCTCAAAATCTCCTTGAGCTGAGAAAACTCTAGTTTTATTTTACCACAGGCCCAGATACTATCAAAAAGGGGGTTGTTTACGGGATAGCTGCGCTTCAGGGTCTTTTTTTTTACCGCAGATGCAGGCGGATAGACGCTGATGAACGCAGAGGGATGAAAAGGAGATCGCTAGATTAAATAATTATCTCGATAGCCTTCCTGTGCCATTTGTCGTGCTTCAAATTCATTCCATTGCGGGATAGGTCGTAAAGTTTCTACAGTTGTCAATTCATCGGGAATTGGTGTACCTATTATTTGATTGATTACTTCTGCTATTACCCGACAACAGCTTTGTGGCCAACAGACTACTTGCTCCTCAGCAAATCTAATAACTATCCATCCTTTTTCTAAAAATAGTTGATGGCGCTGATTTTCTTGGATAAGCACTTCGTAATTTTCAGGTTCACCGCTTTCATCGTGATAAGGTTTATCAATTGTTATATCAATACGTAAATTTGTTAACTTATCAAAATAAGAAATTTCTATACAGTAAGGTTGATAGGAATGGGATTTTTGGATAATTAAATTGTTATTAATTTTATCTGGGAATAATTGCTGTAAGTTCTTATAAAATTTACTTTCAAGCCACTGAGACTTTGTACTGACAATTCTACCTTCAGGAGGGACGGTTTTTATGATAATATCTTTAATGATCTGATAGCGATACTGTTTTATTTTTTCAGGTTTTTGGGATTCTGCTATCTGCCGTTTATGCTGAATCTCACGCTTTTGCCATTCTGCTAACAAATCTTTATAATCGCGCATTTGTTGCTTGTATTGATTAAGTATTCGTAAGTAAGACACTTGTTGTTGCCAGAAGTTCAAGGCAGTAACCAAAATTCCACCTACAGAAATATAGAAACTAATGATAATATTTCTACTGGCAATCAGGCTAATAGTTGCAAAAGGAATAATTAATGGGAGAGATTTATAAAAAAACAAAAGTACATCTATAGGTTGGGGCTTATAACTAGGAGGTAAAGGTTTTGGTTCACTAAATTCCCATCTGAAGGGAACTGCATTCATAGCTTGAATAACAGGGTCGGGCATGAGGATAATAGGATATTGATTCATGTTTTTTAGTGGTTGTATTATTAAACTATAATACTCAACTATTTTCACGAAATATTCCGCTCAGCCAAGGCAAACGATGTTCTAACAAGGTGGGCAAATGCCCACCTCACCAAATTATCCCATAATCCCACCAAAAAAGTCGATCGTCTCTTTCAACGCTTTCACAAACACATCAATCTCCTCGCGAGTATTGTAAAAATACAAACTCGCCCGCGCCGTAGATGAAACGTTCAAATAGCGGTGCAAAGCTTGCGTGCAGTGATGCCCGGAACGAATCGCGACTCCCTCCTGATCTAACATGGTAGACAAGTCTTGAGGGTGAATTTCTCCCGCAGTAAATGCCGCCAAAGCTGCCCTACCTTCGCCGTGGCTGTCTGGCTGCGGCCCGTAGATTTTAATTTCGGGAATTTGCCGCAATTGTTGGAACATATAAGCAGTCAATTCTGCTTCGCAAGCGTGAATCTTATCCATGCCAATGTTACTAAGATAATCGATTGCTGCACCAAGGGCGATCGCCTCGCCGATTGCAGGCGTGCCGGCCTCAAATTTGTGCGGCAAATCGGCATAGGTGGAATAATCGAGAAACACGTCAGCAATCATCTCGCCGCCGCCGAAAAACGGAGGCATTTCTCTCAGCAAGTCCAGTTTACCGTACAGAAAACCGATGCCAGTCGGAGCGCACATTTTGTGACCGGAAGCAACCAGCCAATCGCAATCAATTGCTTGCACGTCTACTATCATGTGCGGCACGCTTTGGCAAGCATCAATTAAAACTCTTGCGCCGAAACTGTGGGCAATTTTGCAGATTTCTTTGACTGGACTGATGCAGCCCAAAGTATTAGAAACGTGAACGGTTGAAACCAACTTAGTTTTATGGGAAATCAGGGTTTTAAACTGTTCCAAATCAAACTCGTTAGTTTCCGTTAACTCGACAAACTTTAGCACCGCGCCGGTTCTTTGAGCCATCATTTGCCAGGGAACGAGATTGCTGTGGTGTTCCATCACCGACAGGATAATTTCATCTCCGGCTTGCAGATTGCTCAAACCCCAAGAATAAGCAACCAAATTAATCGCTTCGGTGGCGTTGCGAGTGTAAACAATTTCTTGCCTCGACGCCGCATTTACAAACGCCGCAACTTTGTCTCTAGCACCTTCGTAAGCATCAGTCGCTTTGGCGCTGAGAGTGTGAGCGCCCCGGTGGACGTTTGCATTGTATTGTCCGTAGTAATCACGCCAAGCGTTGAGCACAGCTAGGGGTTTTTGAGAAGTAGCTGCATTGTCTAAATAAACTAGCGGTTTACCGTTAACTTTTTCATTCAAAATTGGGAAGTCGCCGCGAACTTTTGATGCAAGTGTTTTTTCTTGAATAAGTGTCATAAATTTCAGGAGTTACTATTGTTGTGAAACTCGCTTCTAGGGCGTATTGTTGAACCCGGAGATCCCCCTAAATTCACCTTGATAAGGGGAGTAGGGGTTGACTTTGAGAAGACTCTTGTTCCCCCCTTATTAAGGGGGGCTAGGGGGGATCTCCGGGTTTGATTGGAAAGGCAAGAAAACACCCCCCAGTCTGTTACTGATTCTTTTATCCTTGGACGGCCACGCAGGTAGAAAGCATTTTCGCCACTCCAAGAATCGGTAATTGATTGAGCATTTCCGCCGCAAAAGCATCAATCAGCAAATAGCGACTTCTTTCTAAATCCAAACCGCGACTTTGCAAGTAGAAAAGTTCATCATCTTCTAATTGACTGACAGTTGCACCGTGGGAACATTTAACATTGTCGGCGACAATTTCCAACTGCGGTTTGGTGTCTACGCGGGCTCTCGGCGACAGCAACAAATTTCGGCTCAATTGTCCGGCATCTGTCAATTGGGCGGCTTTGCGAACGAAAACTTTGCCGTTAAATACAGCGCGAGCTTTGTTGCCAATAATGCACTTGTGCAATTGGCGGCTTGTACCGTGGGGGTGATTGAAATCGATTACACTGTGAGTGTCTGATAACTGTTCGCCAAAGGCTACGGTTAAGCCGTTTAAAGTTGTTTCGGTGGCTTCGCCGCGCTGAAAAACTTCTAAATTGTGGCGCGATATTTTGCCTCCCAAGCTGATAGCATGACAAGTATAACGGCTATTTCGAGATTGCTCGATCGCACTTTTGCCGATATGAACAACCTCCCCACCTTCCCGCTGCAGCCGAACGTGATTCACAGTGGCGTTTTCGCCGACAATAACATCCGTTACAGCATTAGTAAAGGCTGGTACATTACCGCTAGTTGCGTAATCCTCAATCAGCGTGACATTGCTTCCAGGCTCAGCTATGACCAAGCAGTGCGGCTGGGACATCGTGGGAGATGCACCGGGCGCTGTCAGGAACAGCAAGTGAATCGGAAGTTCGATCGACATATTGGCCGGCACGAACACCACCGCAGAATCCGCCAAACCCGCAGTATTCAGCGCGGTAAACACCTCAGTTTGCTGTCTGTGCTTGCTCAAAACATCGCTGATGCGCCCTTGATATTTTTCGGGTACATTGGATAGATTACCTGCGTAAAAGTCGATCGGCAAATTGGGCAAATTCACCGTTGACAAATCCGGCGCATAAAACCCGTTGACAAACACCAATCTTAATGGTAAATCTGCCTTGTTTTTCACTGGCATAATGATATCAGCCAGCTTAACTTTTGACTGATTGCTCTGGGGTATATGAAAAGGAATTTGCAACACCGACGACAAATCAGTAAAGCGCCATTCTTCATCCTTCACCGTCGGAAAAGTCGAAGAAAGCACGTATTCAGTCGCCGCATCCCGCAAATCCTGCAACCCGTAAGCAGAACTTTCCTTATTAGCTGCGCCCAACTTGCCGCACTGATTAACCAAATCAGTCAAAAACATTTCCCTACTAGCAACTTGCGTATTCATCATCGCGCGCCTACTCCTGCTGCTTCCTCTTCCACAACCCAGTCATAACCGCGCTCTTCCAATTCCAGCGCCAACTCTTTCGGGCCAGTCAAGATAATTCTGCCCGCTTCCATGACGTGAATAAAATCAGGAATAATGTAATTCAGCAACCGCTGATAGTGAGTAATCACCAACATCGAATTTTCAGCAGTTGACAACTGATTCACACCGCCGGCGACAATCTTGAGAGCATCAATATCCAAACCCGAATCAGTCTCGTCCAAAATAGCTAACTTCGGTTCCAACAAAGCCATTTGCAAAATTTCATTTCGCTTTTTCTCGCCGCCGGAAAAACCCTCATTTACGCTGCGGCCTAAAAAAGAATCATTCATCTTGACAATATCCAGCTTGTCCTCGATTAAATCTTGGAAATCAAAAGCATCCAATTCTTCCAAGCCGCGATGTTTGCGGTGAGCATTGTAAGCCACGCGCAAGAAATCCAGATTGCTAACGCCGGGAATTTCTAAAGGATATTGGAAAGCTAGGAACACGCCAGCCAAAGAGCGTTCTTCCGGCGCTAATTCCAGCAAATTTTGACCCAGAAAAGTAACTTCTCCGCCCGTTACTGTATAAGCAGGATGACCCGCTAATATTTTGGATAAAGTGCTTTTCCCCGAACCGTTCGGGCCCATAATCGCGTGAATTTCACCCGATTTAATTTCCAGATTCAAACCCTTAAGGATTTGGGTATCTTCCACATTCGCAGTTAAATCGCGGACGGATAGCACCACTTGACTATTTTCTACAATCATCTATTTTTGTCCTTTTCCTCAATGCACTTTACAGTTTTTTCTTCTCGTTTTTTCTCGTTCCTAGGCTCTGCCTAGGAATGCGTGTCGCGAGGCTCTGCCTCGTTGGAAACGGGAGAGATAAATGTGAGGCAGAGCCTCTAGATATGCGTTACCAGGCAGAGCCTGGTAACGAGGGTTTCTCGCCCGCCCAAATATTTTCTTCCTTCTTCCTTCTTCCTTCTTCCTTCTTCCTTCTTCCTTCTTCCTTCTTCCTTCTACCCGACACTTCCTTCCAGCTTCAGACTCAACAGCTTATCAGCTTCCGCCGCAAATTCCATCGGTAACTGATTGAAAACATCTTTACAGAAACCGCTAATCATCATCGAAATAGCATTTTCTGCGGAAATTCCTCGCTGTGCGAAGAAGAACAATTGCTCTTCTCCAATTTTAGAAGTAGAAGCTTCGTGTTCCACTTTAGCAGTGTGGTTCTGCACTTGAATATAAGGGAAAGTATTCGCTTGAGCGTTGTCGCCAATCAGCATGGAATCGCACTGAGAGTAATTGCGAGAGCCTTTAGAGTTAGGCCCCATTTTCACTAAGCCGCGATAGCTGTTGGATGAATTTCCGGCAGAAATTCCCTTAGAAATAATCGTGCTGCGAGTGTTTTTGCCCACGTGGATCATTTTGGTGCCGGTGTCAGCTTGCTGCTTGTTATTTGTCAGCGCTACCGAGTAGAATTCGCCCACCGAGTTGTCACCGACTAACACGCAACTGGGATATTTCCAAGTAATCGCTGAACCCGTTTCTACTTGTGTCCAAGAAATCTTAGAATTGACTCCTTGACACAAACCCCGTTTCGTCACGAAGTTGTAAATGCCGCCTTTGCCGCTGGCGTCGCCAGCGTACCAGTTTTGCACTGTGGAGTATTTGATATCGGCATTGTCCATTGTTACCAATTCCACGACGGCGGCGTGCAGTTGATTGGTGTCAAACATCGGGGCGGTGCAGCCTTCTAGGTAAGACACAGAACTGTTTTCTTCGGCCACAATTAGTGTGCGCTCGAACTGGCCGGAATCTCCGTTGTTGATGCGGAAATAGGTTGACAATTCCATTGGGCATTTTACGCCTTTGGGAATGTAAACAAAGGAACCGTCGCTGAATACGGCGGAGTTGAGGGCTGCGAAAAAGTTATCGCCGACTGGTACGACGCTGCCGAGATATTTTTCTATTAATTCGGGATAATCTTTGACGGCTTCTGAGATGGAACAGAAAATAACACCATCTTTGGCTAACTTTTCTCTAAATGTTGTGGCAATTGAAACGCTGTCGAAAACGGCATCGACGGCGACATTTCCCAGCCGTTTTTGTTCGGAGAGGGGAATGCCGAGTTTCTCGAAGGTTTCTAGGAGTGTCGGGTCTACTTCGTCCAAACTGTTGAGCTTTTTGGGCTTTTGTTTGGGGGCGGAATAGTAGATAATTTGTTGGTAGTCGATCGCGGGATAGTTGACGTGGGGCCAGGTGGGCTCGGTCATTGTCAGCCACTTGCGGTATGCTTTGAGGCGGAATTGCAGCATGAATTCCGGTTCGTTTTTCTTGGATGAAATCAGGCGGACTACATCTTCGCTTAAGCCGCGGGGGATGGTGTCTGACTCGATGTCGGTGACGAAACCGTATTTATAGGGCTGGTTGACTAGGGTTGTGACTGTAGAGCTCATTAATTTTGCGCTTTCGAGTGTTCTGGATATGTCTCTCAAAGATGGCAGACGCGGAACTGTCGGGGGCCCGGCGAGTTCTGGGGGCTGCTCTGGGAAGTTAAACAACAGATTTGTTGCTTTAGTATATTTTAAGCTACATTAACAACAGTGATATTGTCAAAGTCAAATTAATAATTTTTTGTGAAGATGATGGAGACTACTCAGCAGACTTCCACGAAACAAGACATCCTGCAATATTTGCTCAAGGGGGGGCAGGGGACGGCTCTTGAGTTGGCGGAGTCTTTGGATATCAGCCCGCAGGCGATTCGCCGTCACTTGAAGGATTTGGAAGCGGAGGGGCTGATTCAGTATCAGTCGGTTCAGGCTGGGATGGGGCGGCCGCAGCACATTTATGAGCTTACCAGTCTGGGGCGCGATCGATTCCCGAATCGTTACGGCGATTTTGCCGTCTCTTTTCTGGATACGTTGGCGGAAACCGTCGGCCGCGAGCAAGTGATTACTATCCTGCAAAAACAGTGGCAGCGCAAGGCGACGGAGTATCGGCGGCTGGTGGGTGCGGGTTCGCTGCAAGAGCGGGTGACTAAGTTAATGGAACTCCGCAGGGCTGAAGGTTATATGGCTGAGTGTTATCCTGTAGAATCGGTAGAGGTTGGGATGTGCGATCGCGCTGGTTTGGGCGATCGATTTGTGTTGATGGAACACAACTGCGCGATTTCTAATGTTGCTGAAACTTTTCCGAGTGTGTGTGGCAATGAGTTGGAAATGTTTGCGGCGGTTTTGCCGGATTGTATTGTGGAGCGGACTCACTGGATTATTGATGGGGAACACCGCTGCGGTTATTTGATTGCAAGGAAGAAGGAAGAAGTTCGGCAACGGATTTTCTAACGGATGTCACGGATGAAAGTTCGGCAACGGATGAGTGTAACGGATGTCACGGATGTCAGGGATTACCAATTACCGATTACCGATTAGGAATTACTAATTTTTAATATATGGAACCGCTAGCAGATTTTTTAAAGCCGGAAGAGTGCGCCGAAGTTGATATGGCGCTGCTGTCGTCGAAGGAAAAGTTTTCGGCGCGGCTGGCAATTTATGCTTTGAGGGTGCTCAAGCAAATTGCTGGGGAGACTGGGAAGCCGGTGGCTGAGGTGACTAATGGGCAGGTGATGGATTGGATTAAGAATGATGAGAGTATTAAAGGGTCGATCGAACTTGATGCTAGTTTTGAAAACTTTTTTACGAATTTGGTAATTGCGTCTTTGCGGCCGTTGAGGCAAATTGCGACAGAATCTGAAAGCCCGATCCAACAATTAACAGTTAAGCAGGTTGTGGCGTGGTTTGTGAAAGACGGGAAGATTCGCAGAGAACAGGGAACCGAGGCGGCTTTTTTGGACTTGTGAGTTAAAGGTCGATCGGCCCCACCCCCAAACCAGGCCTCAAACCCCGATCATTCCAGCGGTTTCGGACGATAAAAAAAAACTTTTGACAAAGGGGTTGACAGCCTGGGGAAAACTTGATAAGGTAATTAAGTCGAGCGAAAGAGATGCAGCGCATCAAACTGAACGCAGACACAAGATTAAAAGTTTTAAAAGCTTTCCTGGTGCTTATGATGTAATGGAACCACTCCGATCCATCCCGAACTCGGTTGTTAAACGTTGCTATGGC
>NZ_JAUBUB010000047.1:0-34661 GCF_036705265.1 Microcoleus sp. B4-C2 | reverse complement strand
GTAAAATAGCTCAGTGCCAGGTTAATAATAAATTAAAGCTCTTTTCCCGCAACAACGGAAAAGGGCTTTAGTTTTTTCACATAATATTTTCACATAATATTTTTACCCCGTCTGCTCCAACGCCCTGCTAGAACGCGCTTTGGCGGCAATTTCACAACTTCTCTTCCACTTTCAGCTTGTTTCTTCTGCAAGTCTGCAAATATTGCGTCCAAGTCATAATTGAAAGACTTGGCATACTCTTCACGAATTTTTTGAATTTCTTCTATGATTTCATCTGTCAGCATAAATTAATTTCCTAGTAATTCATAAGGCGTACAAAGGATCGGTAACTCGTATCCGAAATCAAAACTGATTTCTGCAAGTTTCCGCTGGATTTGAGCGTTTGCGATATGCTTACAGTTCCAGGTTAACAGGTAATCCAAGCCGTGAACGGTTGCTGCTGCAATGTGAATTGCATCGATATGTGCTTTAGGGGGAAGATTGCTGCGTGTAAGAAATTGCGAGGCTAAGTCTCGGACAGCTTGATTTAATCCTAGCGATGGAACACCGCGAAGGAGTTCCATACGTTGAACCGCAATCTCTGTGTCTCCTTGTGCTACCTCGTTTAGGACAGCCTGTGAGACATACAGTGTGAAAGCACTGCGGCGATACTCCCACCAATCTTTTGTTACCTCGATATTGGCAGCCAGGATTAGGTTTTTGGTCGATCGAGCTGTTAGGTAGCCCAAGATGCTGGTTTCAATGTAGAGGGTTTCACTCATAGGGGATAGGTTGATAGCCTCTTCATTTTAAACCCAAGCATTCCTCGTTGTAAAACTCCTGCATCGCATAGGATCATAGCTCTAAACCTTGTTGCCGATACTTGTTGAGTAGGACTTGCTGATATTCGCTCTCAGGCTGATTAGTCGTTACTTCCAGGCGATCGACCTCCTCGAACCCTTTGGCCCAAGCTTTAGCAATATCGTCTGGGAGTTTGGGTTCAGCTATTCTATTTTGGTGCTTGTGCATCACAAAGTCTATGAATTCGCTGACTTCTGGCAATAATGATTCTGGAAGTTGCTGCAATAAGGGCGATCGTAATATCAGGAATAGTCATAATAATTGCCCATTGCAGTCGTTTTTATTTGAATACAATCATAACAAGCGATCGCCCTTATTTTAGCAGTCAATAGTGGGCGATCGCTGAAATTTAAGTTATAGCTAAACGGTTGAGTTATCTGGGATCGAATATATACCAAATTTGCTAGGCTACTTCCATCATCAACCATCTAGTAATCGGACAAGTTTAAGAAACTTAACTCTTGGTGTTTCAGTCCGAATTCTAAATACCCTAGCTAAATAATAGCGATCGTTGTTTTCAGAAAAATCCCACTCGGAGTTACCGACATAAAAAGGAATCCTATCGGCTCTAGACTCTTCAGTTGAAGTTGTTTTTGCGTCAATATACAGATATTCTTTCCCGTCGTTATCGCTAACAGAAAAGTCATAGGGACTGAAACTTTCAGAATCTTTATTGAGCCAGTTAACACGACTTTTACCAAATTGCTTAACCAGTTTATCGTACAGAAACTTTTCCCCTTCCCGACCAATAGCTGCGATATCTTGGTTCTCCTTATTGTCTACCAATTCACCGATCTCTTGTAAGGAGAATTCTGTTTTCAAAAGATTAAAAGCTTGAAATTCCTGCTCAGAAATCTGTTCTCTCAATTCTTTCAGTTCTTTGTATTTGGCTCGATTTTGAGCAAAGTCTTGCAAATCTTGTTCTGATATCTCAGAATTTTCTGCCAACTCGGTTAAAACTGATAGTTTGTCCCGATGATTAAGAATCGTGAAAATTCCACTACTTACCTCGTTGTCATCTAATGTCTTCAGCAATAGTTGTGCTTTATTGGCATAAAAATAACTAAAGAGTTTTTCAATTTTTTTATCATCTCGTTGAGTGTTAGACCATTCAATCATTTCAGTGATTACTTTGGTAAACTTTATATCACGTGTTTTATGATTGTGTTCCCACTCTTTTATGGCTTGGTCAATTTCTGTAGCAATGTCTTGAATAGTTTTTGTTTTTTCTTTTTCTTTCTCAAATAACTGTTCAACTCTTTTTAAACTTCGAGCGAGCAGGAAATCATTCCAGTCCTCACGAGTAAGAAGCTCAAGAATCATTTTCAATTCTTCAGGAATATCCTCATCTTTCTTGATATCTTTTTTGTGCCTAAACTGACCAGATTGATTGGGTAGAATAGCATACAAATCAAGGATTTTATCATCCTGTTCTGCTACAAATACAAAATAGCTAAAATTGTCTAGCCATTCAATGGCTGCATTCCGATCTGAGTTAAAATATTTTACAAAACCTTCTAGGTTTTCAAAATTATGGATAGCCTTGGCTATACAGTTTAGTATCCATTTATTACAGGCATTCCATGAAAAGTCTTGTAGGTTAGGCAGGGATTTCTGGGATGGAATTTCGCCAGGGTAGAACCGATCGGCAAATGCCCAAATAGCTAGTTTATTTGAGTCATTAGGTTCGGAATCTCGAAAATAGCTAATGAGCTTATAGATGGGAACACTAAAACTCCAATACTTCGCTAAATCATCCTTATCATTTTTTGCATCTTGAAGGCGCTTTTGAATATCGTCTGAAACGTCTTTGACAGTAAACTGATTACGATGATTCTCAAACCCTCTAATCCCTAAGTCCAAAAGCTTTCCTCTACAACCACAACCTAAATCTTTCAAGACATCTTTTAATTCATCGGGAATTTGGTTGTCAATATAGAGTTGTTCCACTTCTTTGAATATCCCTTCTTGGTTGGGGAAAATCACCTTCTTACTGTATAGCTTCGATTGTTCTTCTTGTTTTAGGAAGGCAATAAAGCGATCGAGCCAAGAAATAGCATCTTTTGGAGTAACGTTGAGCTGTTTGCTCAAATTTTGAACATTTTTTAGCTTTTCAATATCGTCAACTAAAGTTTGCATCAGCCACAAATCTGCTTGTTGCCAAAGTAAGGGTATCCATGATTCCAGATGAATCTTATTTGGTACACAACTATCTATATCTATATCTCGTGCAAAATTCCAGATAGCATCTCTTTTTGAAACAAGTTTAGTATCTTGTTCAAACTCCGCATCACTAGGAAAGCAACTGACAATAGTGTAAACTGCTTTCCTTAAAGATGTAAGCCGATTCATTATGATAATTTTGTTAATCTCATCAACTGCTTGATTAATATCACGGACTTTTGAGAGCTGATAGGTGAGTTGTTTGTGAGCAAGAGCTGCTCTCCAGTCCAAGCTCAAAATTTTAAGAACGTCCTTTAAAGCTTCTGGGATTGCTATATCCCAGTACAGTTCTTGCTTTTTCTTGAATTGATTATACTGATTTGGAATAACATTATATTGCTCTAATAAATTTTCCTGACTTTTGCTGGTGAACGGAATTAGCTGATTAATCCATTCTAAAGTATCTGAATCAGTTTTAGAGAGGCTTCTTGCAAGTCGATCGAGTGTTTGTTCCGCAGCAATATCTTGCAGCAATTGCTCTAGGGTATATCTAATTTCATCCGAAAACTTCTTGCCAAAATCAGACTTAAGAATGTCATGCCAATCAAGGACATGATCTGGTTTAGGTAAACGATTAGCGTGGAGTGAAGAAGCCAAGTCTGCAAATTGTTGTACGTCCTGCTTTAAGTTGTAGTCTAAAATCAGGGCTTGACTTAGGCATATTCTGTTACCTGAAACTGTGTCTACCACTGGAGCAGCGCTAAGCTTTGCCACAATTTGATTGGCAATCTTTTCTTTGTACCAATTGATATCAATGTTGTCTGGTATTTTGGCTTCCCTTTTCAGTTTTCCCAACAAATGGACATTTTGCCAGTCTAATGTAACTTGATTCAGCAAGTCCCCATAAAGCACTGTCGCTTCTTCAATAATCGCTTTGTTTAGGGGTGTCTTCTGCTCATTTTCAGGGTTCAATAATATGCTATCTCTGGGTTCAGTGGGATTAAACAGATGGCTATTAATCACAACAGGATACGGAAAGCTCTCTGAGCCAATGAGCGGAAATTCACAAAAAAGAATGGGAATTTCGTTAGTGATTTCCTTGATTGAGTAAAGGTCATCTCCTAAAACTTCAACTTGAACAGCAATGGTAATAGTTTGATTCTCATTGGATAAGCAAGCTATGGTTTGCGTCTCGCATGGAGACTCAGTGCTATTTCTCTCAATAGTTACAATTGAGATTTTGCCAATCGGATGACGATTGATTGTTTGATAACAGTATATTGACTCCTTAGTATCATCGGTAACTGTAACAGATTGAATAGTAGGTATGAAAGCAAGTGCATAAGCGATCGCATTCTGCAAATCCTGAATGCCTGCTTCAGCTACTTTAAGGCCAGCATTATCCAAGACATAGCGAAATGACGTATCACAGTTTTGATTCTGTTGGTAGTTTGCGAGTGGTGGATAGACGCTATCGTTATCAATTTCCTCAAAGATGGAGAAAGCATCATCTACCTTTTGAATCATTTCATCCAAGTTTGTGGCGCTTCTGTCTAAAAGGATCTTGAAAGGCTTGTAGCTCAAAGACTCATCTTCTATATTTTGTAAAATACTGCTAACTTCAACTTGCCGTGAGAGTAAGTGAGTCGTCATGAAACCCGTTCCAAATTTGCCAGTTGTTTTGGGTAATTCATTTACTTCGGTAGTTCGCTCTTTGCTAGAAACCTGCTCAATTAAGTAAGTAATATTTTCAATTGAGAAAGGCTTTCCATTGTGGCTGAACTCAACATAGTCTTTCGTCAGCACGATTTCAACTCTGACTTGCTCATTGGCGACATCCTTGGCATTTTGCAGTAGTTCCCAAATCCATCGTCTTTTTGAGGAAGGTCTGTCAGATAGCTGCTCAATCCCATCAAGAAGTTTGGTTGCAATGACTTTCTGATATGCCTTCTTCCTTGCGTCGTCCGCTTTCTGTTTGATACCCATGTTTTTCCTGGTAAGTGTGGATTTTCTAGCAAACACATCTATTCATTTCTTTGTCAGCTTTTCTTGACTTAAGTTTTTAGCCTGCTTTTCTATCAAAAACTCAATGTAATGAAGCACTTCTGTCTGAAGAGACTCAGGGAGTTCTGCTAATTTTTATAAAATGACTGGCTGTATCATGATTTCTGCTCGCGATCGCCCCATCAACTCCATTAAAGCACCAAAACCAAATCTCAGCAACAGAATACCCCATTATCTAGCCCGATCGCCAAAAATCGCACTAACACCATCATAATTGTGCAACTTGCCTAAAATCTCCCGATCGACTATTGTTCCTAGTAGATATCATCTTGATATAACAACTGACAAAAATATGACAGCAATATTACCGCCTTGGATAGTTTTAGACTCGCTATTGCACAACTGGCTACTAGAAGATATCGGTAGGGGCGATCGCACAACATCGGCCTTATTTCCCGCAAACAGCATCCAGGGTACAGCTAAATGGATTGTCAAAGAAGCTGGAGTCATTGCCGGATTGCCAATTGCCGATCGCACATTTAAACTTTTAGACAGCAGCCTCCGTTTCATCCCCCAAGTACCAGAAGGGAAACTGTGCGAAAAAGGAGAAGTAATTGCCGAGATTTCAGGCAATTTCGAGGCGCTGCTAACCGGAGAAAGAGTAGCATTAAACTTGGCAATGCGTTTGAGCGGCATCGCTACTTTAACTCAGAAATATGTTGACAAAATTGCCGATTTGCCCGTGCAATTAGTGGATACGCGCAAGACAACGCCCGGATTGAGATTGTTGGAAAAATACGCAACTCAAGTCGGCGGTGCTTGCAATCACCGGATGGGATTAGATGACGCGGTGATGATTAAAGACAATCACATTGCGGCGGCTGGGGGAATTGCAGAGGCGATCGCCCTAATTCGCAATTCTATCCCCTATCCGCTGACGATCGAAGTCGAAACCGAAACTCTGGCTGAGGTAGAGACAGCTTTGCAGCACAAAGCCGATATTATCATGTTAGATAATATGTCCTGTGATTTGATGCGACAGGCTGTGGCAATAATTCGCCAAAAGAGCGATCGGGTAAAAATTGAAGCTTCCGGCAATGTTACTTTAGAAACAATTAGAAGTGTAGCCGAAACCGGAGTTGACTATATTTCTACCAGTGCTCCGATTACGCGATCGACTTGGCTGGATTTGAGCATGAAAATTAATAGTAATACCCGCAGTCCGGCAGGGGTTTAAACCCCTGCCTCAAAGCTGAAGTCCTCTAAAAGAGGACTAAGAGACATCTCCAAAAAAGAACTTGAAACCCAAGTCAAGCCTAAGCTAAAATCTAATTTCTGGAGAAGTCTAATGAATTATTCAGTCCTCTAAAAGAGGACTTTCGCTATGAGCCAGGGGTTTAAACCCCTGGCGGTATTTGGGGCCCGATCGATATTTCGGCTGAAGTTGATACCAATGGGCAATGCCGTGTCCGACCTTGCTGAGAGTCAACTGTTAACTATTGGTTAGTTATTACCAATAACCAATAACCAATAACCACTAACTACTAACAAATTACTACTTAGAGATAAAATGAACCCAAAAATTCCCGTCAGGCATACATAGGCTGCGGATTAAGCGGTAATTATAGTGCAAGTAAGCACCGCTGATACTTGTATCGTAGCCAGTTCGGAACCACTCGCCATAGGGATCGTGGACGAAAAATCCCTCGCTGTCGTAGCCTGATGCAACTATAATGTGACCGAAAGACGTGAAGTATCCGTGTATGAGAGCGGGATTTCCGCTGGCTAGCCAATCTTGAACGTCATCAACAGTTGCATTCTCGGTAAAGAAATCTTGAGCGCCGTAATCTCTAACAATCTTTGCTAAATCGTAGGGGTCCCAACGACTGTAACCTTTGGCGATCGCATATTCGTAGAGTTCGTCTTCATATTGCCCGGTTTGTTGGCGCCGCGGCACCCTCAAAAAGTCCATACACATCGCTAATGAAGTTACATTGGCAGAACCTGTAGGATTGTACAAGTTATCCATTTGCGATCGATAAGGAATGCCAAGCCTGACAGTTGGGGGATTCGGTTTGGGATAAAACAGAAGGTCGTCTTGACTAATTTGAGCGTGCGATCCCAAAACATACCAAATCCCTGAACCTTTGAAAGACTCGTTGCGGAAAGCAACTCTGATGTGACCGCGAATCGGAGCAAAAGCAACCAGTTCAAACTCTTTTCCTGCTGGTATTAATTGTTTTTCGGACTCCTGAAGTTGAGAAGACGCCAGCGGTTTTGATTTTAAAATGGTGTCTCTGAGGGTTGTCAGTATCAGGGGATGTGTGGAAATGTAACCAGGCTCGGTTTCGAGAAGTTTTTTAGCTGTTACTGCTCCCAAAAAACCCGGTTCGCCGCACTTCATTTGAGTTTGAAATCGGTGGAGGGTGGCGGTAGAGAGAGGGCCAAAAATTCCGTCTACGGGAGGTTTCAGTAAACTCAGGTCAATGAGGCGGCTTTGAATTTGGCGGCTGAGTTCGTCGTCAGCAGCGATTGCTTTGGCATCGTACCTAATTTTTGAGTTGAGAAAGTTTTGTAATTTCATGCTGGCCTGCCCACATCAATCGATTTTAGATTTTAGATTTTAGAATTACATCGCCGATAAATCTGGTTTCCCTAGACTAAATTGCTTGCTCGTCAATAATTCCCAGTTTATCGTCTCATAAAATTACGGTGATTTTATCGATTTTAGATTTTAGAATTACATCGCCAATAAACCCGGTTTTCCTAGACTAAATTGCTGGCTCATCAATAATTCCCAGTTTATCGTCTCATAAAATTACGGTAATTTTGCCGATCGCCCGTACCTTAAAGGCTTCATATTAATTATTTGATACAAAACCTTCAAGGCGCGGGCAGATCGAATTTCACGCACTCTTGACTAAAAATCCCTCGTGCGCGTTGACCTTGTTTCTGCCGAATGCCGAACGCTGTTGGATGCCTCAAAAGCAGAGGGATGGCAGAATTTCCCTGTTGAGGCGAAGTCAGATTTATGCTTCGTCCGGGCGAATTACCACAACACCCATCGCGTCGGGAGACAGATATTTGACGGCGGCTTCTCGGAGATCCTCGGCAGTCTGAGCTTGGATGCAGGCGGCATAGTTGAGGGCGGGAGCGATATCTCCTACCATCGACTGATAGTAACCGTACAAACTTGCTCGATCGCTCGGAGTTTCGTTACCAAAGATAAACCGATTTGCTACTTGAGTGCGGATGCGGGAAATTTCGGCATCTGTCACCAGTTCGGTTTGGAGAGTGCGGATGTGTTGGACGATGGCTGCTTCCACTGCTGCCAAGTTTTCTGTCGGTAGTTGAGCGGAAATCGAGAATACGCCGCCGAGTCGCTGAGTCATGTTGCTGACCGAAATTGACGACACTAGCCCTTTTTCTTCGCGCAAATCCTGAACCAAGCGAGTTGTGCGGCCGTGGCCCAATATTGTTGCCAAAACGTCCAGCGCATAAGTTTCGGACATTTCCATGAAACCTGGCACTCGCCACATCACGATCAGTCGGGCTTGCTGAAGGGCAGAGTCTACAAATTCGCGGCGGACTGTTTCTGTAAATGGCGATTCTTGACCGTAGTTCAGGGTTTGGGATTCTGGGTGAAAGTTGCCGACAGCGGGTACATTTATTTTTTTGTTTTGTGCTGTACTTTTTGCTGCAAAACTGTCTGCGACAATTTCTATTAGTTGATCGACTGGCAAATTGCCGACAGCTACGGCTGTCATGGCCCCTGGGTGATATCTGCTGCTGTGGAAATCCCGCATTTGTTGCGCTGTCAACTGTTCGATTACCGCAGTCGGGCCGAGTACCGGTCGCTTGTAGGGCAGGACTTCAAACGCTAATTCCATCGATCGCTGATAGGTGCGGCGGCGGGGATTGTCTTCCGATCGTCTAATTTCTTCTAAGACTACCAGCCTTTCGCGATCAAAGGCGTCGTCGGGAATGCTGGCGTTTAGCAACACATCTACTTGCAGGGGAGCTAGTTCGGCAAAATCTTTAGGAGCTGTGGTGATGTAATAATTAGTGTAATCTTGGCTGGTGGCAGCATTGGTGACAGCGCCGCGTTGCTCGATCGCGCGCTCAAACTCGCCACTGGGAATGCTGGGAGTTCCCTTAAAAATCATGTGTTCTAAAAAGTGAGCCATCCCGTTAATGTTGTCGGGTTCTACGGCTGAGCCTAAATTGAGCCACACGCTGAGGTTAACAGCATCGACCGGCAGGTGTTCGGCTATAACTGTGAGGCCGTTGGGGAAATGGCGGATTGTTGGGGCGTTGAGGGGCGATCGGGCGGAGGTTTTGAGTAGGGTGGATGTCATTGTGCTTTTAAATTGATCTTGTTCTCTATATCTTAAAGGGTCATCCGATTTTAGATTTTAGATTTTAGATTTATCCCATGGCTGATGGTTGCTGGGGATGTTGTCGGGGGCGATTCCCTACCCTTCGGGAACGCTTCGCGAACGGGATAGCTTCGCTTCACGCGAAATGCGAGAGCGGTGAGGGCGTGAGGGTTATGAGAAATCTGTGCGATCGACAAAACAAAAGTTGATTTGTTAAAAGTTGCAAGTTATAGTCTAGTTTGAATTTAGCCTTTAATCCCTTCTTTTCGCATTCAATTTTCGGAGTTGCAAATGCAATTTGAGTTTCTGATTCCAAAACGCCCTGTATCTTTGCAAACGAGGCAGAGAAGCAAGCTACAGGATTGGCAAGCATTTGTGCGTACAGAAGCGTCAAAAACTTGGGTAGTAACTCCTTATTCAGGAAACGTTCATTTAACTTTAGTATACCTTTATGATGCTGACCCAGTTGACACTGACAATATCATAAAGCCCATACAGGATGCACTAATTGGGTTAGTTTATGAGGATGATTCACTTGTCACAGATGTGGAGTCGCATCGTCGCTCGCTTAGTGACACGTTTGACGTTGCTTTATGTCCGTCATTGTTGGTCCGTGGCATAATATCTGGCAGTGAGTGCGTTTACGTTAGAATAAATTCAGCAAAAGCATTAGAGAGTTATCTATGACCGCTAAATTAATACACGACAAATCAGTATCTAAAATTGCCGAAAAATACCGACAAGAAGGCTATACAGTATTGGTTGACCCTGAACCAGAAGACATCCCTTTCGATTTAGGGACATATCGTCCAAATTTGATTGTAAAAAAGAACGAAGCCGAAGGTTACATAATCGAATTCAAACGTTCTGCCAGACAAACACCCATAGACAGGTTGAAAGAAATTGCTGAAATAGTCTCTAAAAATACAGGCTGGCGTTTCTTGTTAATTACTGAAGATGCTTTACTGAAAGACGAAGACAATGAAGTCAATCTATTATCTTGGCAACAAGTTTTTAGTAGAAAAAGACAGGGTGAACGTCTAATTTCATTAGGAGAAAATGAAGGCGCGTTTTTATCACTTTGGGGAACAATTGAAGCACTACTGCGTAGACGAGCTGAGGAGGCTATTATTCCAATTGAAAGATTTCCAACTGTATCTCTGATCAAACATATGTATTCCCAAGGAGAACTTTCAATAGAAGAGTACGATCGAGCCATGCTACTTTTAAACGTAAGAAACCGATTTATTCATGGATTTGAAGCGCCCGAAGCCAATGAGTCTGTATCTGAATTGCTCGCCCTTGTCAATGAATTAATCAGTTTATGGGCACCACAGGCATCTCAGCCCTAAAAGGTTTGGCAATAAGTCCTGAGTTTTTTTTGTGACAGCATTCGATGGAAAATCTAAAATTGCATAAAAACTTAATATTTCCACAGCCGGCTTTTCAACGATTTTGGCGATCGACTTCGGGGAAAATCGGCTTAATTTTGACTGTAGCCCTGATGCTCTCTGCACTGTTGGCCCCCCTACTTTCTCCTTACGATGCTGCGGTCGATCGAGATTATTTGTCGCGCTTAGTGGCTCCTAGCGCTAAACATTGGTTTGGCACCGACAGTTTGGGGCGAGATTTGTTGGTGCGGGTGTGGCACGGATTGGGGATATCTTTACTCGTCAGCCTGGTTTCTGTGGGTGCGGGTTTAATTGTGGGAGCGCTTTTGGGGCTGGTGGCCGGGTATTTTCGGGGGTTGCTGGAAATGGCGATCGGCACTTTGGCGGATATTTTGTTAGCTTTTCCTTCGATTTTACTGGCGATCGGCGTTGTTACCGTCACCGGGCCGAGCCTGCAAAGCGTAATTATCGCCGTCAGCCTCGTGCAAATTCCAATTTACATCCGTTTAACTCGCAGTATGGTGCTGTCTCTGCGGGAACAAGAATTTGTTTTGGCTGTCAAAGCCTTGGGCGCCAGCGACTTGCGGATTATTTTTCGCCACATTTTGCCGGGAAGTCTCGCGCCTCTAGTTGTACAAGCAACTCTTTCGACTGGTACGGCGACACTAGAAGCAGCAGGTTTGGGTTTTTTGGGTTTGGGCGCACAGCCACCGGTTCCTGAGTTGGGGACGATGCTTTCTGATGCTTTTAAGGGCGGATACGCTCTTTCGTCTCCTTGGACTATTTTGTTTCCCGGTTTGCTGATTACCTTGACTGTTCTGGGTTTCAACCTTTTGGGGGATGGCCTGCGAGACGTTTTAGACCCCAGAGGGAATTAGAGGGGAAGTGGGGAATTTATACTTTTGCCTTTTACCTTCTGCTTTCTTCCCTCTGCGCCCTCTGCGCCCTCTGCGGTTCATGCCCTCTTCCTTCCTCCTCCCTCTAAAATCTAAAATCTAAAATCTAAAATCGATCGACTTGACTGCTGTCACGATCTACGCGAAACTTTACATACAACTGATGTATTGCTTCTACCTATTAATAACTTCTGTTAAGTTGTGACTCAAAACCTATCAATTAGTCAAAATTGATATAGCGCTTTGTCAGTCAGCCAACTCTCAAGAAGCTACTTCAGGAGGCATCGTCCCTGGCTTGCTGGTGTCGGTGTCTGTTCTCAATATTCCTATTCAGTCAGCCCGCATTATGGAAACACTAGAGTTTGTGATCTATCCAGATGGCCGCGTACAGGAAACAGTCACCGGCATTGTCGGTGCTTCCTGTGCTGAGGTAACGGCTGCAATTGAAGCTCAGCTCGGCGTGGTGCTTCACCAAGAGTCAACATCTGAATATTTCACGCAAGCGCTGCATCAGTCAGCCGAAGCGACGGCCCAAGTGGCTTTTAGCGATTGGTAATTTTTTTTGTTGAGTTCACTTAAATTTTTTTGGAATCACCATGTCACACTTTAGCCAAATTAAGACCCAGATCCGCAATTTGAATTCTTTGGAAGCTGCTTTAACTGACTTGGGTATCGACTGGAAGTCGGGTCCAACTGAGGTGCGTGGCTATCGCGGCCTAACCAGCACCGCTGAGGTCGTGATTGAGCAAACAAACGGCTACGACGTAGGTTTTAGCTGGAACGGGACTGAGTATGAATTGGTGGCTGACTTGCAGTTTTGGCAGCAAGCTTGGTCTGTAGACCGTTTTCTGAATAAGGTGACTCAGCGCTATGCTTACCATACTGTGGTGAATGAAAGCGCTAAGCAGGGTTTCCAAATTTCTGAGCAAAAGCAAAATCAAGACGGTTCGCTCCGCTTGGTGGTGCAACGCTGGTGCGCTTAATAATTTTTTTTCGAGATTTTTGCAATCTTGTCTCATCAAAGTCCGCCTGCGCGGACTTATTTACTATTGTGGGGGTCTAAATGTCTGAGCTTTCTGGACTCGGAATAGATACAGCAATCGATCGCTCTGGTTTAGAGCCGGAGTTGGGGGGGTTTTTGCGGGATGCGCCCGATCGCTCTGGTTTGGAACCGGAGTTGGGCGGGGTGTTACGCCAAAAAGGTGTCTATGTTGATGAGATTACCTGCATTGGCTGCAAGCACTGCGCTCACGTTGCTCGCAATACTTTTTATATTGAACCGGATTACGGTCGATCGCGCGTAGTTCGACAAGACGGGGATTCTGAAGAGTTGATTGCTGAGGCGATGGACACTTGTCCGGTGAATTGCATTCACTGGGTTGATTACACCGAACTCAAGAATCTGGAAGAAGAACGCAAGGATCAGGTGATTCCTGTCGTTGGTTTTCCGGTGGATATGGCGACAGTTAAGGCTGGTATTCGCCAGCGACAAAAGAATAAGTTGGGCGATCGTAAGTTCAAAGGTACCCATTGAAATCCCCAATTCCCATCCACAGCTTGAAACCTGTGGCTCAAACAACAAAAACAGCCCGGGCGGGCTGTTTTTTGTATACATTGTATAGTTAAATTTATTTGAGAGGATGGTGCTCAGCGAGAATTTTCTCAACTCTAGCTTCGTCGATTCTGGCAGTTAATGTTGTTGCCTCGTTGTTATCCCGAATGGTTTTTGCTAAAGTAAAAGACGAGCCGACTGAAAAAGTTAAACCCATACCCATAAAAGCTTTTTGCCAGGGGTCTACCTCTAAATAAATGATACCTACAGTAGTGGCGGAAAGCGCAAGAATAAAAGAAACCCAGCACTGAAGTATCCAAGCATTAGTATCTTTTTGGCGTATGATTTGTTTCTGCATAGTGCCTCTAAGTCAAATATATCTTTTGGTGGATTAACTTAAAGCATAGAAAGCGTGAGTGAAGCGGTCAGGAGAGCAGGGGACAGTTTCGATAAGTGAACAGTGCGATCGAACTTTTTACTAAAAATTAAAACGCTGTAGATAGGGTTTGAGCCTCAAGGAAGACTCGCAGCGAGTGGACAGTTTTAAAACAGGACTAAGGAAAGCTTGTTTTTTCTCAAAATAGCGTAATGCACCCAGTACGCACAGGAGACGACCTGTGTAGTAAGCTTCTCCTAGTCTCGTGTTGCGCGGACGAAAGTTTGTCTAGGATCGGTTTCAACCGCCGACTTATCTTAAGCTGTTGTGCATTTAATTTGAACTGTTTATTGAAACTATTGTGGGGTGGGCTTCTAGCCCGCCCGGAATATTCCATTTAAACGCACAACAGCTTTTCTACTTATCTTACTTATCTACTTATTTTTCTGCTGAGTCTTCGCTTGTTCGATCGCAATTTCCCTCACTGCTTGGAACGAATTCAAATTCGACGCACCTTCAATCGCTTTTACCGCCAAATCTTGCACCTGTTTCAAAGCAGAATCCAGTTGTTTCGACAAGCTAGCAAGGCGCGCATCTTGATTTTGAATTGTCTGCAACATCCCTTGAATTTGCAGTTCATAATTTTGCTTTTGCCCTTCGATATCTTTAGCAGACAAATCAGCCTTAACTTTAGCTTGATAATTGCCAATATTGCGGCCGTTATCTTTCCCGTTCTTGATAGTAGTTTCCAGTTCTTTCGGGAAAGCTTCTACCTTCGCTTTCACCTCAGCATACAGCTTTTCCCGTTCCGAAATAGATTTTTCGCGTTCCGCCCACTGTTTCTCCTGTTCTTGCTGAAACTCTTCGATTTCTTGATACAGCCTTTTCTGGCGCTGTTCGTATTCTTCGATGTCTAGATTTCGCTGAAGATTCAAATCATAATCATACAACTCTTCATCCCGATCGCGAGCTTTTTGGTGATTCTCATTGCGTTCTTTAACGGCCAACTTTTGCAGTTCCTGCTCTTTTTCCCAAGCTTGCCGGCGTTCCAACAATTCCTGTTCAACAGTTTCGCGCTGTTCGCTGAGTTCGCCAGCAAAAGTTTTCGCGCTTTCTTCGTACTGTTGAATTAAATTGTCCAGCGTATCTTCTGCAACATCTTCTAAACTGTGCAACTCTTGCAGTTGTTGAATTTCCTCGCCCACAGTGCGCCGCAATTCTTCGACTTTAGCAGCTTCTGAAGTTAATTTTTCCGACAACTCGCTGACAGCCCCACCAAAGCCAAATTGCAGTAAGATTAAATTGTCGATTGTGGACTGCATTTTTTGTGGATTTTGAGTTAAAGCCATTGGTTTTTGTGCCTCCACAATAGGTTTGTCTGGGGCTGATTTTTGCTTTTGGGAAGCGTTTAGCTGTTGGATTTGCGATTCTAACAGCGCTTTTTCTTGCGCTGCTTCCTTGTACGCTTCTAAAATTTCAGCCTTGGTGCTTTTGTCGCTAACTTTTTTGTTCATGACTTTTCATTCCTTAATTGTTGGGAAAATTTCTGTCATTTTTTCGTAAGGTGGGCATTGCACACCTTACTGGGTTTTAAGCTTTGCTGGCAAAAGCTTTCATTGCCAAATCTTGCGCTTGCTTCATCGTGGCTTGCAGTTGCGCGGAAATTTCGGCGATTTGTTCGGTTTGTCGCTCAATTGTCTGCTGTAGAGATTGCGCTTTCAATTCATATCCTTGCTTAGTGCTTTCCCATTCTTTATCCACTAAATCTGCCTTGACTTTAGCTTCGCGGGAAACTTCTTGAATTGCTTCTTCTTTGGCTTTGACATAAGCCTGTTTGAGTTCTTCCTCAAATCCGGTGGCTTTTCTTTGATTCTCTTCAAACTCCGCTTGATTGTCGCTGAGGACTTTTTCCCGTTCCACCCAATTTTTCTCTTTTTCGCGGGTAGATTCTTGCAAGTCCCGTTCTAGTTTGCGCTTCGTTTCTTCGTATTCGTCGGTTTCGATTTTGCGAGTGCGCTGTAATTCGTATTGATAATCTGCTGTTTCTTCTTGGCGCTTTTTAGTTAGGAGTGCAGTTTTTTCTTGAACTGCTGCATCAAATTCTTGCTGTTCTTTTTCCCAAACCTTGCGTTTTTGGGTCGTGTCTTTTTCGATAATTTCGCGTTGGTTAGCAGCGTTTTGTTCGAGCAGTGTCAATTTTTCTCGGTGCTCTTGAGTTAAAATGTGGAGGGCGTCTGCTACAACTCTGATTTGCTGCAACTCTTGCAATTGTTGGGCTTCGATTTCGATCGCGCGTTTTAATTCGTCTAATTTTGAAGATTCCGCCTTTAGTTTTTCGGAAAGTCCGCTGATGATGCTGCCGAAATCTAATTGCAAGTCAGCCAAGCCTTTGACGATGCTGTCAATTGTGTAGGTGGAAGCGACTTCGAGGAGTTGTTTGTTTTTGGCTTTTTCGGCTGACTGTTCTTTGGTTTCGACTTTGGATTCGATCTTTTTTTTGTCTGCTAAAATCTGCTGAAAGTTTTGCAAAATTTGGGCTTTGCTATCCTTGGCAGTTGCTATTGTCATAATGTTTGCTTCTCCTGATTCTAAGTTTTCGAGATTTTTTAGTGAAACGTTTTCAGTTATTCAAAGTTGCGGAGTTGGCTGAGAATAGCTTGGTATTTTCTGGCTGCGTCGGGTTTTTCTTCGGGATTGGCGCTGGCTAGAGTTCTGAGAATTTTCCAGCAGCGATCGCACCGATTTCCTTCCCAGCAGCCGCACTCATCAATTATACTCAAAAGTGCGCCTTTTAGCAATTGATTTTCCGCTAACAAAGCTCGGTAATTCCGCTGGACTGATTCGGCTACTAAAGTCATGTGCTGGAAGTCTTCGGTGAGACTTTCGATGTCGTTAACTGCATCTGTCCGAATTTGGTCTAGCAGCTCAAGATTCTCTTTCAAACGACTTTCTTGCAGGTTTGGTTTGGTTTTCAGCTTGGTTAATTTCTTCATTTCACTCTGTTGTAACAGTTATGGTAAAGGCGCGATTTAATCGCGCCTTTACAACAAAATTAGAACAAGTCAGCCGTTAATTGCTCTTCGGCTGGCGGTAGTGACATACCGCCGTTGGAATTCAAAGCCATAGCATCGCTTTCACCGCCAGCGTGAGCGGCCATCAAGCAGGCAACTTGCTGCGCCGGCAGGTTATCTAAACACACCATAGCCCTTGTTCCTTCTAAGTCAATCATCCGCGATTGATTGCTAGAATCTGACAAAACTGCTGCGGCTTGGTCGATAACGGCCCAATCTTTCCGCTCGTTCCAAGACCATTTCAAGCTGTAGTAGTTTATCGGTTTTACTACTCCGCTGTCGTCTGGTTTCTGACCGGAGTGCTTGACAAATTCGGGAACAAAAATCCCGGTTGCTGGTTCTACGCCGCGAGATTGAACTGATGCTACTAAGCGGTTAAAATCGTTCAAGCTGCGGTTTTTGATGTATGTCACCATGACTACTCCTTGCGGCAATTCGCCTGTTTCCGCGACAAACCACAGTTGACCCCACAATGTGTGCGAAGTTTGACCTAGGGAACCGAAGAATTTGGAGAATTTGAGGATTGTCATGGAACACTTGGAACCGTAGTCGGTGTCGCCGATCGCCCACTGGCCACTTTGGCAATTGTTACGTACTGCGATCGGGATTTCCGGTACTAGCAAAGCATTGCTCGGTTTGGCACCAAATACTGAAAATGTAGGTCTTTCTTGTGTTTTAGTAGTCATTGTTCGTTTTTCCTTAGTTATTTATTGCTTTACGGGGAATTGGTAATTGGTAATCCGTTAAATCTCGTACATTGCTGGTGGCCGAACTTCGATTACCTAATGAGATGTGTTGTCGCTTTTGGTTCTGGATAGGTATACTCAAGCATCGCCTCTTGTTGAGCTTTGATAATCCGCAGCGCGGCGAGCAAATGCTCTAACGTTTCTAAGTGCGCTGGGGTGAAGTGGATGCTGAAGCCTTCGCCATCCCGCGCGTAGCCGGGACAAACCAGTGAGGCTGAGCTTTGTTCTTCGTGGGTGGCGATGTATAGCCAGTCATCGTCTTCGAGCTTGTAATGCGTGTCTGTCCAGGTTCTCAGCATTTGCGATCTGCTCCTCCTTATTTGCTGCGTACAAGCGTTTTGACGCCCAGCGCTTCTCACTCCTCTGAAGTTGACGACGCTATATGTAGCGTGTGAGCTAGGCTAATTTGCACCCTTAACCCTACCAGTCAGGGTTAAATCGTTGATTAAACCGTCAACTAATCTCATGGTAGCGCGGGTTGATTTTCCCGTCAAGTATTTTGTTGAACTTTTCATCAAAACAGGCTAGAATGCTTGTCAGGAGGCGAAAAACCGTGGAACAAACATTTGGAAGACTGATCCGTCAAGCTCGCAAGGACAAAGCTTACTCACAACGTGAGCTAGCAGCTATGCTAAGTGTGGACTTTACTTATTTGTCGAAGTTGGAGAACGATCGAGCGGATTATGCGCCAAAAGAGGAGGTAATCCGATCGCTAGCGCGGAATCTAGACATAAACGAAGAGGAATTGATTTTCTTGGCGGGGAGGCTGCCGCAGCAGTACGAAGCGCTGCTGAAGCAGAATCCGAAGGAAATGCAGGCTCTTTTCCGCCGGATGCAAGAAAATCCAGATTGGCTCAAACAGTCTTTTGAAGCGTAAGAGAGGCCCCTCATAGTGAGTATTTTTAAGCCGTATTGCTTCTATCCCAAAGAATCGATCGAGCGTTTGGCAAATGACATCTTGATGCAGATGCAGAAAACGCAAAATTTTGCTCCGAGATGGCCTTTTGATGCGACAACGGTTGCTGATTTTCTGGATTTAGGCGTAGTTTGGGAGTGCATTGAGCCGGATGAAGAAGGTGCGATCGCGGCGAGGATTTTGCCACAGCAGCGGTTAATCGAAATCAACGAACAGATTCTCGAAAAACCGGCCGGTTTCATCGAATCGACGATCGCCCACGAAATCGGCCACTGGGTGCTACACGTCAATCAAGACGAAGCAGACGGCACTGTCGAACAGTTGGAACTAAACTTGGGCAATCAAGGAAAAGCAGCCCAGGATGTCGAGGAACCGTTTGTTTGTCGGGGTGCGAGTGCTGATAATAAGGTTTTGTCGATCGAATGGCAAGCGCAATATTTTGCAAGCTGTTTGTTGATGCCTCGGTGTATTTTGGAGGAAAAAAGACAGGGACGCGATTTAACCAAGTGGTCGCATTTATACAAAATGAGAGATGAATTGGGAGTGAGCATTTCCAATTTAACAAACCGCTTGCAAGAATTCGATTGGATTTACATTCCCAAGGGAACGCGCGAGATTTATGCCGGGAAAGATGCGGCAAACGGACAGCAGCGGTTGTTTGGATAGAATTTGATAGAATTTGAGGTTTGAGAGAGATTCTCGAATCTCAACTTTTTCAGATAAGTTTGAAAGAATGAGGTTGCAAAATGGAAACCAAACGAGTAGCAGACCTGACAGTTGAAGAACTGCAAGCGATAATTCTCGAAACCAAACGAGTATCAGACTTGACCGTTGGAGAATTGAAAGCGATAATTGCGGAAGCGATCGATATGCGGTTAAGCCAATGGATAAATCCTTTCAATAGCAATACCTTGCCCCTAGTTCCGCAAAGGACGAAGGAAGAACAAATGCAGAGGAATTTAGCAGCAATAGAGTGGTTGCAAAAGTGGCGAGAAGAAGGAGACGCCGAGGAACAAACAGAGACATTTGAATATTTGCAAAAAGTATTAGACGAAGACAGGCTTTCGTCGAACCGACCGTTATTTGTGCAACAAAAATGATAGTTTTATTGGATTCTGGGCCTCTGGGAATATTAACAAATCCCAAGGGGCCACCTGTGACTGTAGAGTGCCAACTTTGGGTAGAATCTTTGCTATTTAAAGGCTACAGGATGATTTTACCTGAAATAGCAGATTATGAAGTGCGGCGCGAGTTATTGCGGGCAAATAAGTTGGCAGGTATCAAACGCCTTAACGAATGCAAATCTCGCTGGCTGGAATACTTGCCGATAACAACGCCAGTAATTCTCAAAGCGGCCGATTTGTGGGCGGCATCGCGTCAGGCAGGAATGCCGACAGCAGATCCCAAAGAACTTGATGGAGATGTGATTTTAGCAGCTCAAGCTTTGCTGCTTCGTGGCGGTGGAGAAGCGGTTGTTATTGCTACAACAAATGTGGGGCATTTGTCGCGATTTGTGGATGCTCGTCACTGGCGAGATATTGACTGAGCGTACAGAAAAAATTAAAAGTCACAAGTTAAATTACATTTTATGCTAACCAATATTGAAATCCTGCTGGCGGCTTGTGAGGAATTAAATATCCCTTACGAAATCCTGCATCCTTCCCAAAACTTGATTAGACTCAAACAGGGCGGCGAAGAATATTATTTTGTCAATTACATGACGGCATTTAACAGCGCGTCAGTAGCAGAGATTTTTAAAGACAAAGAATATACCTATCAACTATTAAACGGCAAAATAAATACTCCCAGAACTCTCGGTTTTGTCTCGCCTCACTGCGAGGAGAAGTATAAAAAGTATTTGAGTTTCCCAGATATTGAATCAATAGTTTTAGAAGTCAACAAAAAATTCGCTTTGCCGGTGATTCTCAAAAGAAATCGCGGTGCTGGGGGCAACAATGTTTTTTTGTGTGAAACTAGAGAGCAAATTAAAGAAGCCCTAGAAATTATATTTAACGTCCACAGCAAAGATTATGACTATGTGGCGCTAGCTCAAGAATATATCGAAATTGCCCACGAATATCGGGCTGTCTTCTGCAAAGAAAAGCTAGTTTTGCTGTACGAAAAAGACAAATCTCAGGCTGAATTTGCAGGCAATTTAAGCCCGCTGCACTGGGAAGGTGCAAAAGCCAAACATATAATCAACCCCAAACTCATGTCTGAGATTGAAGATTTTGTTAAACCTGTTTTTGCTGAAATTGCGATTAATTATGCGGGGCTTGACATCGCGCTAGATACAAAAGGAGCATATTGGTTGATTGAAATTAACTCAAGTCCCAATTACGATATTTTTGTCAGAGATAACGATCGCCAAATTGCTGTAAAGATGTTTAAAGATATCTTAGAAAATTGGAAAAGCCGAGAAACTGGGTTGTTCACCGATATTCACGGCTCAAATCCCATATTTTCCTAAAAAACCCGGTTTCTGCGATCGGGGGTGCGCCAGTCCCGATTAAGAAACATCGGCTTCGGCTGCAATTTTAACCCCTCCCTTCAGCGCAAACACGGCGGTGATGATGCCAACAACCGCAAGAATTGCCGTAATGTAAAAAGCGTTGGTATAGCTGCCAAAAGTATCGCGAATTTTCCCCGCAGCAATTGTACCGAAAAACGCTCCAACTCCGTAGGCTGTATACACAATGCCGTAGTTTTTCGCGTAGTCTGTGGGGTCGAATAAAGTTAAAGTTGCCGTGGGCGCGATCGCCAGCCATCCTCCTAACGACAGCCAGAACAAACAAAACGCAATGATATAAGTTGCGACTTGTCCTTCGCCCGCCTGAGTCATCATAATCGATGCGATTAAGATGAGAATGTAGTTGGCTATCGCGGCATATTTTGGCTTAAATCGATCGGTTATCCAACCAAACATCGGACGCCCCATACCGTTAAATATGGCAAACAGAGAAACCGTTGCTGCAGCCGTTCCCGCGTCTAATTTAATAATTTCCTGCGCCACGGAAGAAGAAATTCCGATCGCGCCCAATCCCACCAGCGTGCCAATTGTGTAGCATACCCACAGCCCGTAAAATGCGGGAGATTTCATCATCGGTGCGATCGGGCTATTTACCGCTGTGCCCGATCGGGCGGCCGCAAATCCCGCAGGCGTCCATCCAGTTGGCGGCATTTTCAAAACGGTCGAAATTGCCAAAATAATGACGGTAAAAGCGATGCCTAAAATCAGAAATGTTTGCGCTATTTGATAGGTATCGATTAAATATTTGGCAATCGGTGCGGTAATTAAAGGCGACAAACCAAACCCAATTACTGTTAGCCCAACTGCCAATCCTTTTTTATCGGGAAACCACTTGGCTGCTACTGCTAGCGGTACGCCGTAAGCAATTCCCACCCCGGCACCGGCGATAACTCCATAGGTGAGTACCAGGACAGTAATATTAGGTGCAAATGCCGATAAAATATAGCCGCTTCCCATCACGACGCCGCCGACTGCGGTCACGGTGCGAGAACCGTATCGATCGATAAAAAAGCCGGTAATTGGCATCAGTACGGCAAAAACTACTAACAATACGGTAAACGGCAATAAACTATCCGTTGCACCGATATCGAGCTGCTTTTCTAGCGGCTTTCTAAAGATACTCCAAGAATAAACTGTACCCAGACAAAGCAAGACCGTGATTCCCAGCGGAACGAACAACCAGCGGCCTTTTTCTGCTGGCATTCCGAAAACTTTTGTTTCGTTCATGTTTTTAATTTTTATCGAGGAGGCATTAATAGGTAATGGCTGTGCATTCCCCGATAAATTGTAAATTTACTATAAGTTTGTTACCGATGCAATAGTTGTGTTAAAAAAATATTAAACTTAACTAAAATCTGCGCGCAAGTTGGAAATTTTTGTGAGATATCGCAACGATCACCCGATGGCTAAAAAGATGTTTCAAGACATCTTAGAAAGTTGGAAATAATGCGCTAAACTTAATTGGAGAAATGGGCTAGCGAATTAAATATGTAGGGTGCGCTTCGGCGCACCGCAACTAAATAATGTAGCGCACGGAGCACCGCAACTAAATAATGTAGGGTGCGCGCCCCGCACCCCTTACCGCTTACATTCTTTCCAATACCTTAATCCCCAACAACTCCAAACCCAACTTCAAAGTCCTCGCCGTCAAATCGCACAAAATTAACCGCGAAGTCCGCAACGGTTCCTCAGATTTCAACACCTGACACTGTTCGTAAAATTGATTGTATTTTTGACTCAATTCAAACAAATACTGACAAATCCGATTCGGCAACAAATCGCCCTCAACAGCATTTATCACTTCACTAAATTGCAATAAATGCTTGGCTAAAACTAACTCCGCATCCGACTGCAAAATTACTTTCGCACTAGCATCTAAATTCTCGAAATCAATCTCACCTTTGCGGCTAATTCCGTGCACGCGCGCGCAAACATAGAGCATATAAGGTGCTGTATTTCCTTTCAAATCCAGCATCTTATCGTAACTAAAAGTGTAATTGCTCGCCCGGTTTTGACTTAAATCGGCATACTTAACCGCACTCAAACCAATTACTCGACCTACGTTAGCTATAAACTCTTTAGTTTCCTGTCTTTCTTCTGTGACTAATCTGTCTTCCAAATCTTTGGTGGCGCGGACGATCGCCTCATCTAACAAATCCTGCAACCGCACTGTTTCCCCAGAACGAGTTTTGAGTTTTTTGCCGTCTTCTCCCAATACCAAACCGAAGGGAATGTGGACAATTTCGACATCATCAGGAATCCAACCGGCTTTTCTGGCTACTGCAAATACTTGGGCAAAATGGTTGGCTTGTCCTGAATCGGTGACATAAATTAAGCGCTGTGCATTGTCTTTTTGGATGCGGTAGCGCACTGCTGCTAAATCTGTTGTGGCGTAATTGTAGCCGCCGTCGGTTTTTTGGACGATTAGCGGCAGTGGTTCGCCTTCTTTGTTGGTAAAACCGTCTACAAAAACGCATTTCGCGCCGTCACTTTCTACTAACAAACCTAGACTGGTTAAATCTTCGACTACTGCGGGCAATAATGGATTGTAAAACGATTCGCCGCGTTCGGTTAATTTGATATCGAGCAAATCGTAGATTACTTGGAATTCGCGGCGAGATTGATCGCATAGCAATTTCCAAGCGCGGCGGGTGTCTTCGGCGCCTGCTTGCAGTTTTACTACTTCTTGGCGGGCGGTTTCTTTGAAGGTTTCGTCTGCGTCAAAGCGCTGTTTTGCTTGGCGGTAAAATGCGACTAAATCTCCTAAGTCTAGGGCGTCAGCAGTTGTGAGGGCTTCGGGGTGAACTTCGCGCAAGTATGCGATCAGCATCCCGAATTGGGTGCCCCAGTCGCCGATGTGGTTGATTCTGAGTACGTCGTGGCCTTGGAATTCGAGGGTGCGGGCGATCGCATCTCCGATGATTGTCGATCGCAAGTGTCCGACGTGCATTTCTTTGGCTATATTCGGACTCGAAAAGTCGATCGCGATTGTCTGAGGCGTTTTGGCGGGTTCAATTCCCAAACGCGAGTCGCCGGCGATCGCACTAATTTGCGCTTCCAAATAAGCCGGTTTCAGCTTCAAATTGATAAAACCGGGCCCGGCGATTTCTGGGGTTTCGCAGATGTCAGCAATATCTAGGTTTTCGATGATTGTCGAGGCGATCGCCCGTGGGGGCTTTCCTAACTTTTTCCCCAAACTCATCGCGGCGTTGCACTGAAAGTCCCCAAAGTTGGGATTGCTGGCGGCGGCTAGCATCGGATCTGCACCTGCATAACTTTCGCCGAATGCAGCGGTGAATGCTTTTTCAAATTTTGCTTTTAACTGTTGGGCGATCGAGTTCATCTTGAATATTTTGATTGGATGTTTATTTTCAACTCTAGATTCAGCACTTTTTGCCAATAATACTCTTACTACTTAGGTAATTTCCCTCTGGTTCTCTCCCTCTGGCCCTCTCCCCCTCTCCTCACCTACTAGGAAATTTTGTACTTAGCTTTGAGCTGCTGATGCGATCAAAATCACTGGCCGTGATAGCACAGAGTACATTTTATCACAGTTGCGATCGCTACACAAATTAAAAAATGTCACATCAAGTCCATGATCTCGATCGCTAGATAATTTTGTTAAATCGCTTACATTAAGGTATGTTAAAATTTTTTCAATGCTCCCAAAAATCCTACGAAAGGAAGTAGTTATGTTACCTCAACCTATTTTTGGCGATCGCTCTCTGACCCACGTCTTTTATCAAGCAGTAATCGCTCGCTTCTACGACGGTTTCAGTCTCTCCACCCAAGCACTATTACGAGAGTGTACCCTTGGCTTCGCTCCTTGTCCCGATGGAGTCAAAACCTTTTTCATCATCGCGCCAAGTCTCGATGCAGCAGAGCAACTAATGGAAAAAATGGACAGTATTTTGGAGCGAGTTGCCGAACTCATGGCTGGAGTCGGACAAGTTGCTCTGTGCATAGTTCCCCCCGGCAGCGAAGCAGAGCAACCGGTAGATATGCAAGACTTAGAAAAAGTTCCCCCAGATTGTCTGGCTTGCAAATTCTTTACAATTATATGGGCCGATGCTGCGGCCGATCGGTAAAATTGACAGTTAGCAACCAGCAACTCAACAGGGTTCGGCCCAAGCTGTGCCTGTGTCGGCGCGGGGTAGATTGTCTGTTAGTTACACTCCCTGGAATTATCGGGCAAAGCGTGCAGGTAATTTAGAGCGTTTGCAAGGTTGCAGTCGCAATCTTTGGCAAGTGTTAAACCAGACAAAATATATATCAAAGACCCGCTTGTCAGTCGCTCAGATTTTTACCTGCCGGCTCAAACAGCCGTGCATCTACTTTTTACATTCCCCATAAAGGCCACCAAAAAGCCGCATCAACTCTCCTGAGTGTCTCGCTTCAAAAGACAGCAGCAGGAATTAGGCGGTATCGCTAGAAAATAGATTTTTGCGAAATATCTGCTGATGTTCAGAATAAGCAGAAATATTCTCAAAAATAGATAATAGTTCCGCAGGTTGACCGAAAGCATCCCGGATACAAGCCCCCGGATTCATCCGTCCCGAAATAAAAAACCTGTATCCGATAAAGAAGTCCCCGAATTTATCCCTGGGGTCAATGCTTCAATTCTTTAATCTAAAATCTAAAATCTAAAATCTAAAATCGATTGACCTCAGAAACCCGGTTTCTACCCCCGCGCTTCATATTCGCGCTTCCCTGGGAAATTGACAGAAAATAGGCTGTTTGTGGGAGAGTCAATCAATTTTAGATTTTAGATTTTAGATTTTAGATTGACTTGCGCGAGATAAATGCGGGGGCTTGAGGATTTTTGATTTTAGATTTTGGATTGATTCCACGGATAAATCACGTGGCGGGTACCACCTTTGAAATTCCTGGTAACAAGCTAGAAACAGAGCACAGATTTACTCAAAAAAAGATTAGTTTTCCAGCCACACCCCTAGCAGTGCAGAGCGATCGTACCACAGGCTCATAGAATTTGTTAAAAATTTCAGTTGAAAATTTAAATTATTAAATTTTATGCCTAACATTGGCGATAAAATCTAAGATTGAAATTATCAAATCTGAAATCAAGGCATCATGGTAAAACTGACACCGAACCCCAGCTTTAGTTTAACAATTCGGGTTGCTCTGCCGAACCAGCCGGGAATGCTGGCAAGAGTCACCAGCGCGATCGCATCTGTCGGTGGCAACTTCGGCCAAATCGACTTGATCGAGCAAACCCGCGCCACTACCGTTCGCGATATCACCGTCGATGCTTACAGCCTCGAGCACAATGAAGAAATAGTGCAAGCAGTTAAAGGACTGCCAGATATTAAAGTGATCGAGGTGTACGATCGCACTTTCAACTTGCACCGCGGCGGAAAAATCAGCGTAGTGAGCAAAATTTCCCTCAAACGCCAGTCGGATTTAGCTATGGCATACACTCCTGGAGTGGGCCGCATCTGCACGGCGATCGCCAATGACCCGCAACAAGTTTATAACCTCACAATCAAACAAAATACTGTTGCCATTGTTACCGACGGTAGCGCAGTTTTGGGATTGGGAAACCTCGGCCCTGCCGCCGCACTGCCAGTTATGGAAGGCAAAGCCATGCTATTTAAAGAATTTGCAGGTATTGACGCCTTTCCTATCTGTTTGAATACCCAAGATACCGAGGAAATTATTCGCACAGTGCAGAATATCGCCCCGGTTTTTGGCGGCGTTAATCTCGAAGATATTTCTTCTCCCCGCTGCTTTGAAATCGAAGCAAGATTGCGGGAAACCTTAGATATTCCGATTTTTCACGACGACCAGCACGGCACTGCGATTGTTAGTTTGGCAGCATTAATTAATGCCTTGAAAATCGTCAAAAAAACCATCTCAGAAGTGTGTATCGTGATAAACGGAGCCGGTGCGGCCGGAGTCGCGATCGCCCGCTTGCTGCGTAAAGCAGGTGCCCAAAACATCATCATGTGCGACTCCAAAGGCGTTCTCTCCGAAGACCGCACGGATATGAACCCAGAAAAACTAGAATTTGCCGTGGCTTCGAGCGGTACTTTGGAAGATGCGATCGCCGGTGCCGATGTATTTTTAGGCGTCAGCGCCCCCGGCGTAGTCACCCGATCGATGGTGCGTTCGATGGCCGAAAATCCCATTGTTTTTGCAATGGCAAATCCCATTCCCGAAATTCAGCCAGAATTAATTATGGAAGATGCGGCGATCATAGCAACCGGACGCAGCGATTACCCGAATCAAATTAACAATGTTTTGGCATTTCCGGGGATATTTCGAGGCGCTTTGGACTGCAAAGCTGCCACGATTACGCCCACTATGTACTTGGAAGCAGCTTATGCGATCGCCTCTTTAGTCAGTCCTTCCCAGCTTGACAAAGAGCACATTATACCCTCGGTTTTTGACGAAAGAGTTGCCATTGCTGTCGCCGGTGCAGTGCAGTTGGCCGCTCGATCCGAAGGTATTGCCCGCGATTAATTGAAGGAAGTTCGGCAACGGATTCGCTCGACGGATGTCACGGATGTCACGGATGTAATGGATGTCCGTCGGAAGAGGGAAGAAGGAAGAAGGTTGGAGGGAAGATACCATGTATAAATTAATGGTCTTTGTACCAGTTTTGTACTTCTTCTTTTGTGATTTTTCGGGTTTCTTCTCATTCCCTCTTTCCTCCTCCCCGGTGATTATTACTCACTTTTGTTTCCCCATCTTGTCTTTTTCCTCAACATCCATCCGTTAAATCCCGTACAGGGATCGTTGCCGAACTTCCCTCGAACCTCGAACCTCCAATCTCTTCCTTCTTCCATCCAAGCTCAGCATCTATCAGTTACATTTGTTAAATCCCGTAGAGGGATCGTTGCCGAACTTCATTCTTCCCTCTTTTTTAATTAAGGATAAAACTCACAAAAATAAACAAGATAATAAAGATATAATTAAATAAACCAAGTCCAGCTAGGTCAGATGCAAAGCCAGTTAGGAAAAGCCAAGCGCAATCGCTCCCGTTGCCAATTGTTAGAACTGTGCCCGATAGGGCTGGCATTGTGCCGGACGGACGGGACTTTTCTCGACGTAAATCCAGCTTTTGCAAGTATTATCGGCCGCACAGTTGCAGAAACTCTCCACCTCAACTATTGGGAAATTCAGCAAACACAGTGCGCGCACCCAGAAAAATATCTAGAATGTCAAGCAGAAAATAGCCACACGCACCTGTGCGAAGCAGCATACAAACATAAAAACCAGCATCTCGTACCCGTGCGAGTTTCCGAGCGGGCAATTGAAACAGAGGGACTGTCCGCGATTTGGCTAAGTGTTGAAGAAATCTTTAATAATCGGGATCAAAATAGCCCTCCCCTAGAATCAGCGTCGCCACACAGCAATTCACATCTAGAAAAATTGCTGACAAAGCAGACTGCGGAACTGGAAAAAACTCAGAAACTACTAGAAGAAAAAATCGCCGAACTGGAGCAAACTCAAGAAAAATTGCGTCTCCAAAGTCAAATTATCGACCAAATTCACGAGGCGGTAATTTCTACAGATATGGACGGCTCGATCACCATGTGGAATCAAGCCTGCCAAAAGTTATACGGCTATGAAGCAACTGAGGCTATCGGACAGCACATTTCTCTAATTTACCCGCCAGAAGAACACGAATTTTTGTTACAGCAAGTCATCAAACCGCTACAAGAAAAAGGCGAGCATGAAATAGAAGTTATAACACGCCGTAAATCGGGAGAAAAATTTTACTCGCACCTGATGCTCTCGCTATTGAAAGACAAAATGGGAGAAGTTGTGGGGATGATGGGATCTTTAACCGATCTCAGCGTTTGCAAAGCTTTAGAACAAGAATTAGCACAAAGACAAGGACTATTTGATGCCTTTTTAAAGGAGGCTCCGGCGGGACTTTGTATTTTGGACTCGCAGTTGCGCTACGTGCAAATTAATCAATTTTTAGCAGAAATAAATTGCCTGAGCCCAGCAGCTCACATCGGCAAGACTGTACGCGAAATATTGCCAAATATCGCTCCCATAATAGAGCCTTTGTACGAAAAAATTTTGAGGACAAAACAACCATTAATTAACATAGAGATGAGTGGTGACAACCCCAGAAAGCCTGGGTTTGTCCGACACCTAACAGGCTCTTATTTTCCCTTGCTAGACAAAGATGGCGAGGCGATCGGCATCGGTGCAGTTGTAGTTGACATTAGCGATCGCAAACAAGCAGAAGCTGCGCTGCAAAAAAGCGAACAGCTTTACCGCACTATGGCAAGCAACATTCCTAATGGTGCGGTGATGTTGTTCGATCCAGAAATGCGCTACACGCTGGTAGAAGGTACAGAATTAGCCGCCGTGGGACTTGCAAAAGAATTGATGGAAGGCAAGACAATCTGGGAAGTGTTCGAGCCAGATTTTTGCGCTGCTGTCGAGCCAAATTATCGGGCGGCACTGGCAGGAGAAACAGTTGTTACAGAATTTATTTACAGCGATCGCGTCTACGTCGGTTATACTTTGCCAGTCAGAAACGAACGGCAAGAAATTATCGGCGGATTGCTAATGACTCAAAACATTACGGCTCGCCAGTTAGCAGAAGAAGCGCTCAGAGAAAGCGAGGAAAAATACAGGTGCATTGTCGAGACAGCAGACGAAGGAATTTGGATGATAGATACGGAGGGTAAAACTACTTTTGTTAACCAAAAAATGGCTAATATGCTCGGCTGCACTCCAGAGGAAATGATCGGAAAGTCGCTATTTGCTTTCATGGATGCAGAAGGCATCGCGATCGCACAAATCAGCCTCGAACGTCGCCGTGAAGGAATTCGCGAACAGCTCGATTTTAAGTTCCGTAGCCGAGACGGCAGGGACTTGTGGGCGATGGTTTCTACTAATTCCTTGGTAGATAAACAGGGACGCTATATGGGCGCTTTGGCAATGGTTGCCGACATTACCGATCGCAAGCAAACAGAAGCCGCATTGCAGCAGTCGGAAGCCAAATTTCGATCGCTCTACGAATTAACCAGTTTGCCTGTTTTTATGCTATGTGACAATGCCATCACCGATGCCAACACAGCCACCCTAAAACTATTCGGCTGCACCGCCCCGCAACAGTTGTACGGCCAAAACCCTGGCACACTCTCGCCTCCTTTTCAACCCAACGGCAGAGATTCTTTGAGCTTGGCCCACGACATGATAGCCATCGCCTTTGAGCGGGGAAAGCACCGTTTTGATTGGGTTCATCAGCGCTTAGACGGTACTGATTTTCCCGCAGAAGTGGTGCTGACAATCATCGAGGTGGGAAATGAAAAAATTATCCAAGGAGTGATCCAAGATTTAACCGATCGCAAACTTGCAGAAGAAACTTTAGTGCGATCGGAACAAGCCCTCAGACAGCAAGCTCAGAGAGAACAACTACTCAATCAAATTGCCAACCAAATCCGCACTTCTTTAGATTTAGACACAATTGTAGAAACCGCAGTTCAAGAAATTCGCAATCTGATGCACCTAGATTGGTGCATCTTCACTTGGTATCGCCCCAACAACAATCCTCCGGTTTGGGAAGTAACTTACGAAGCGAAGAATGCAGATTTGCCGAGTATGATTGGCACTTATTCTGTAGAGGACAAATCTAGTCTCGCAGTGCGACAGATTTTGCGGCGAGAAATTCTGCGAATTGATGATGTCAGCACTTTTGAAGATGTAGAATTGCGCGAAGTTTTCCAGGCTTCAAATTTTAACTCAGTGCTGTCGCTGCCAATTCATACTGCTGCAGGCGATATTGGGGTGATTACCTGCTATCAGGCTATCTCCGTGCGAAATTGGAGCGAATCGGAAGTCGAACTGATGCAAGCGGTGGTCGCTCAAATTGCGATCGCGATCGACCACGCTGAACTTTACACCCAAACCCGCAAAGCGGCCCGACTAGCTCAAGCTCAAACTCAACAGCTAGAAGAAACCTTGCGCGAACTCCAACGTACCCAAACTCAATTAATTCAAAGTGAAAAAATGTCGAGTTTGGGACAGTTAGTAGCAGGTGTCGCCCACGAAATTAACAACCCGGTTAATTTTATCTATGGCAATCTCAGCTACACCAGCGAATACACTCAAAACTTGCTAAAAATGCTGCGACTTTACCAGAAAGAATACCCGCAGCCTACCGCAAGAATTGTAGATGCAAGGGAAGACTTGGAAATTGATTATCTCATTGAAGATTTACCTAAAATTTTAGCATCTATGAAAGTCGGAGCCGATCGCATCCGCGACATAGTTTTGAGCCTGCGAACTTTTTCAAGACTTGACGAAGCCGAAAAGAAACAAGTTGACATTCACGAAGGCATTGAAAGCACGCTGCTGATTTTGCAAAACCGCCTGAAACATAAAGCCGATCACCCGACAATTAATGTGATTAAAGAATACGGTAATTTGCCTTTAGTTGAATGTTATCCCGGTCAGTTAAATCAAGTATTTATGAATTTGTTGAGCAATGCGCTAGACGCATTGGAAATGGAGATGAAGAAATCCGAGCGCACCGCCAAAAATCTCGCAATTACAATTCGCACCCAAGTAACCGACAATAACAGCGTTGCCATCTGGATAGCTGACAGCGGCCCTGGGATGAGCGAAGATGTGCAAAGGCGCTTGTTTGACCCGTTTTTCACTACTAAACCCATTGGCAAAGGAACTGGCTTAGGATTGGCTATTTCGCACTCTATTATAGTAGAAAAACACGGCGGCAAGCTTTCTTGCAATTCTGTAGTGGGAGAAGGTTCCGAATTTGCGATCGAGATTCCTCTGCAGCAAAAAATAAATTAAAACCCGTTGCATTGGTATCATATCATCTCCGATCGATCGACCGGATTTGATAAGGATCGCGAATTAAATAACTTACAATTTTAATTGTTATTGTGGGATGGGCGTCCCGCCCGTCCTTTTTGGACGGGCGGGACGCCCATCCCACTTTCAAGAGTGGAAGTTATTTAATTCTCATTCCTAAGATTCAAATCCGACCCTTTACAACCAAACGCACACCACCAGCGGGTGCCATTGTCAAACCGCGGCGTACTGGCAAAACCGGACGATTTTCTGCAAGTTCTAAAGAGTATCGTGACAGCACTTTCGCCAATACTAACTTCATTTCAAACATTGCGAATGCTGTGCCAATACAGCGGCGGTTCCCTCCTCCAAACGGCAAATATTCGTAAGGCGAAAATTGCCTTTCTAGAAAACGTTCGGGTTTAAAACGTTTTGGTTCCGGGTAAATATCCGGTCGGTGGTGAACCAAATAAATGCAGGTAGAAAGTATCATTCCTTTGGGAATATTATAACCCATTAACTGCATGGGAGCTTGCAGAAGGCGCGGAAATGCAAAAAATAGGATCGGATAAATCCGCAGCGTTTCGCAACAGACAGCATTCAAATACGGGAGTTTACTTATTTCCGTCGGCTCGCAATTTTCGACATCAATAGAATTGAGTTCTTGCAGCAGTTTTTCACGGACTTCTGGGATGTAGTGAATCCAATACAAAGCCCAGGCTAAAGCTGTGGCTGTAGTTTCGTGTCCTGCGAATAAGATTGTCATTAATTCATCGCGCAATTCAACGTCGCTCATCGGCTTTCCTGCTTCGTCACGAGCGGAAATTAACAAGCTCAGGATGTCTTCTCCCAATGGTTCAGACTGAGTTTTGCGAGCGCGAATTTCTTGATAAAGCAGTTCATCTAAACGCTGTCTTTGTCGCAGAAATCCTCCCCAAGGACTCCAAGCACCTAAATCTTTTTGCAAGGACTTGATAAACAAAAAGGTAGCGCTTAATGGATTGCTAAACAGGCTGAACATATTAATCATTAGTTGCTGAATTTGCTGGTAGCGTTCTCCTTCGCTCAGCCCAAAAACAGCGTGTAAAATTACTTCCAAGGAAATTTCCTGCATAGTTGATTGCGCGATTACCGAGTTACCAGGAGTCCAATTATTAATTACTTTTTCGGTTGTATCGCGGATGATTTGTCCGTAAGCTTTCATCCGTTCACCGTGAAAAGGTGGCATTAAAAGTTTGCGCTGCTGCAAATGTCGATCGCCATCTAACAACAATAACGAATTCGAGCCTACTAAAGGTAGCGTTATCTGGTTTCCCGTACTGGATTCAAAGAGTTTGGAATCGGATGTAAAAATTTCTTGAATAGCTTGAGGATTGCTAACAATTACTTGGGGCGGAAAGTTGCTGAATTCGCTGGTAAAAAGGTCGCCGTAGCGCTGAGAATTACTATCTAAATAATACAGAGGATTTAAAATTCCCCGCACTGTCTGAACAAATCTAGCGTCTTTAGGGCCGTCTAGCAATTTGTTGGTAGCATGATTTTGAGAGTGAGAGTTTTCTGTGGTGATAGTCATTTGTTTTCCTCCTAGATTAATTTACTCAGTTTCAATCAACTGTTGATTGAAACTGAGTAAATTAATCATTGTTTACAAAAACCTTATTGTACTTTTTTTATACCTAGAGATTTTACGTAAACCCGATCGCACCTTGGCGTCTCCACACCAGTTGTCGGTAGATATCCGCTATTTTCATACATTTTCACAGCTTCTTTGAGAATGCTGGCAGTTTCTATCCAGATTTCATCAAAGCCGCGAGCGATAATTTTACTTTCCAATTCTTGCAGTAAAAATTTACCCAAACCCTGTCCTCTTGCTGCTGGCAAAATATACATTTTGCGAATTTCCACAGCATTATTTCCGCGCTCAATCGGATAGTAAGCCGCCGTACCGACTATTTTATCCTGCCGCTCAACTACCCAAAATTCGCCACCTTGATTATGATAATGTAGTTCTACATCATAGACATCTCGATCTGCCCCGTGAGGTTCGCATTTTAAACCGTACTCTGCTAAAACATCCCTAATTAAATAGAACGCCTCAGCGCGATCGCGGGTTTCCCAGGAACGAATTAAAAAATCCAGATGTTGGGTTTTCATTGGTTATTGCAACGTATATTTATTTTTTGACTTTAGCAACTGTAAACTTACTCATTTTTTGTGTTTTACAGTTTTTAAATGCACCTAGCTTTTAACTGTGAATTCTCGGTTCGGGATGAAGACTTGCCAGCAACTCGCTCTCTACTAATGATAATTCCTCCAACCTCTGCATCACAATATCCCGATCGAAATAAGTTGTTGCTAAAATCCAATATACCCCGTAATGGCGCGCTTCCGAAGCCATCAAACTGCGGTAAAACTTAGCTAATTGGGCGTCGGGACAGCGATCGCCCAGCAGCCCCAACCGTTCGTGACTGCGCGCTTCTATCAAACCAGAAACCAACAAAGAATCCAAAAGTCTCTCCGGTTCCTGCTTGCGAATTTGGGCGGACAAACCGGCACCGTAGGGAGGTGCGGCCAAAGGGCCTAAAGCAATGCCGCGCTTTTCTAACCGCTGGTTGACTTGCTCGAAATGCTCTAATTCTTCGCGGGCGATCGCCGTTAGCATCCTCACCAATTTTTCCTTTGCTGGGTAGCGAAACATTAAATTTAACGCTACTCCCGCCGCTTTCCGCTCGCAGTGAGAATGGTCTAATAAGATTGTATCCAAATGGGCGATCGCCTGTTCCACCCAAGCTTCCGAAGTCGGCTGTTTCAAAAACTTAATAGTTGGCAGTGTTGAAGTCATACCATTTTAGATTTCAGATTTTAGACTTTAGATTAGTCATTTTAGGGTGCGTCAGGTTAGGATCGCGAATTAAATAACTTATAATTTTAATTGTTATTGTGGGATGGGCGTCCCGCCCGTCCTTTTTGGACGGGCGGGACGCCCATCCC
>NZ_JAUBUB010000046.1:33755-48723 GCF_036705265.1 Microcoleus sp. B4-C2 | reverse complement strand
TCCAAAAAGGACGGGCGGGACGCCCATCCCACAATAACAATTAAAATTGTAAGTTATTTAATTCGCGATCCTTATTTAATTAATGAGACAAGTCAAATTTTCGGATTGTAACAATGACATTTAAATAATTTTATTGTGTGCGATTTATAATTGGGGGGCAAATTCAATGGATCGCGCGACAGTCCCATTTTACCCAGTAGAGGAGTTTTGGGTTCACCAAAACTCCTCTACTGGGCGATCGCCATCCTTGAGCTTGATTGTGGGCCCAGCCGAAAAGACTGCTGCAAGATGCGGCCAGTCGATTTTAGATTTTAGATTTTAGATTTTAGATTGACGAAATTGAAGAGATTGAAGAAAGCGACCTCACTGATAAACCCAGGGGGCTGGCGATGAGGATTCAAAGCTTTTTTTTCGCTTCACGGATGAATCCGGGGGCCCCGGACGACATTGCTGGATTGTCAAATTAGTCGGCGAGAGAGAGACGGCGATCGGCTATAATAAAGGGCTAGAGGAAAAGAACACCGAAAACCCGAAAATATGGTTGCCATCCAAAGAAATCTCAACATTGCCGCCCTAGAAGCAGAATACAGTCAAAAAACACCGCGAGACATTCTCAAATTTGCCCTAGAAAATTTTGACAATATCTCCATTTCTTTCAGCGGGGCTGAAGATGTAGTTTTGATCGATATTGCCTCAAAAATCACCAAGAATTTCCGCGTTTTCACCCTAGACACCGGACGATTGCACTCGGAAACTTATCAGTTTTTGGATCAAGTCAGAAAACATTACGGCATTAAATTAGAAGTAATGTTTCCCGATGCAGCAGAAGTACAAGCCCTAGTAGAAGAAAAGGGATTGTTTAGTTTTTATCAAGACGGTCACAAAGAATGCTGTGGCGTGCGGAAAGTCAAGCCGCTGCGCCGCAAACTGAATACTCTCGATGCTTGGATTACCGGTCAGCGGAAAGACCAAAGTCCCAGTACCCGCAACGGTATTCCGGTTATTGAAGTTGACACTGCATTCTCAACTCCTGACCATGAATTAATTAAATTCAATCCCTTAGCAAACTGGTCTTCGGCAGAGGTTTGGGAATACATTCGCGCTTTGGATGTGCCTTACAACAAGTTGCACGAACGCGGTTTTGTAAGCATTGGTTGCGAACCTTGTACAAAGCCGGTATTGCCGAACCAACACGAACGCGAAGGTCGCTGGTGGTGGGAAGAAGCGACCGTAAAAGAGTGCGGTTTGCACGCTGGAAACCCACAAACATAGTTTAAATAACTTAGTAGTAAGGTGCGCCTAGCGCACCTTAGCCAAGAATAAATGCACTTTACAACATAAATAGTAGCGGAAGAATTCGCAATTAAAATAAACACAAGTTACCCTGAGCTTGCCCTTGAACTTTGATATAATGCTCGACATAACAATAAATAGTAGCGGAAGAATTCGCAATTAAAATAAACAAAAATTACGCTGAGCTTGCCCTTGAACTTTGATAGAATGATCAACATTCAGAAAAGTTTTTAAAGCAGGTACTATATGCTCGCGTCAACTAGCGAATTGCTGAACACGGCCTTGAGAAATGGTTATGCGATCGGCGCTTTTAACGTCTACAACCTCGAAGGAGTAAAAGCCGTCATCAAAGCGGCCGAAGCGCTGCACAGTCCTGCTATACTGCAACTTCACCCCAGCGCCCTCCAATACGGAAAATCGCCTTTAGTGGCGCTGTGCATGGAAGCGGCCCGCAAATCTTTAATGCCGATCGCAGTACACTTAGATCACAGCACCTCAGAAAAAGACATTCACCTGGGCCTAGCCGCCGGCATCAAATCAATTATGGCAGATGGTTCTTTTTTGCCATACGAACAAAACTTAATATTTAGCCGGGAAATGACTAAATTATGCCACGCTAACGGTGCGGCAGTTGAAGCAGAAATCGGCAGAATTAGTGGCAGAGAAGACGGTTTGACAATCAATGAGAAAGCCGCAAGGATGACCGATCCCGTAGCAGCCGTAGAGTTTATCAAAGAAACTAAGGTGGATTTTTTAGCCGTAACAATTGGTAACGTTCACGGCAAATATCTCAGCGAACCGAAACTCGATTTTCCGCGTCTGGCAAAAATCCGGGCTGCTGTTTCAGTGCCGTTAGTGATGCACGGTGCTAGCGGTTTGCCGGAGTCAATGATTCATCAATGTATTCAATTCGGGGTATCGAAATTCAATGTGAATACAGAAGTTCGCGAAGCTTATATGGACGTGTTAAAAAGTAGCATTTCTGAGCCACAGCCGGATTTGTTGGAAATAATGGAAAAAGCTATCGATGCCATGCGATGGGTCATTTCTGACAAACTGCAACTTTTCGGTTCTGTCGGTAAAGCTTATTTGCATCATTCTCCCTACAGGGATGACTTGACCGCAAAGAGTACCAGCAACAAACAAACAAGCGGCAACCAATCAAGTTTCGATCAAATGTTAAAGCCTGTGTATAGTGAGGCTTTCTGTCTTGTTGTGAAGTAAAAAAAAATTAAAGTCCTGACTGCGAACCAGTTTTTATATCATCTCCGATCCAGTTACCGCGATTAAAAGGGCGGGTTTTTGAGATTGTCAATTATTGGCAGATATTTTTCCTAAACCCGCCCCTACCGTATTAGGGGTAATCAACCGGACATACTATTAGTCAGGACTTTAGGAATGAGAATTAAATAACTTCCACTCTTGAAAGTGGGATGGGCGGGACGCCCGTCCAAAAAGGACGGGCGGGACGCCCATCCCACAATAACAATTAAAATTGTAAGTTATTTAATTCGCGATCCTTAGTCGTCTCTAACCGTTTAAAAATCGATCGGGATCGATGCCAGATTCCCGCAGCCGCCGAATTAAAGACTGCAATTGAGCTTCCGCTGACTCGGCCCGCTGCCGTTGCTGTTCCGCTTCAGTCAGAATCCAATTGCCATCAACATCATACCAGCGCAACCACAGTCGATCGACTCCCTGAAACTCCCCTTGCCACAAACCCAAGCCCAAACTTAGGTCAGGAATCCACACTCGCGACTCGGGCAATTCTAATTCTTGATAGTGTCCGCCCTTCAATTCAAACACTCGCAATTTGTTAGTATAGCGACTGAAAACGGCATAAATAGGAACCCGCAAAATTTGCTCGTAAACCTCCCATTTTCTAGGCGGTTCCTCCTTCGTCTCCCGATCCAAAACTTGCCCGTTACCCGCAGCGTTTCCCGACTGAGGTGGCAACTTTTCCTCATCGGTATTGTCGCCTAAATCTTCTTTTTCCGTTCCAGGCGAAATCAGTTCTACAATTACAAAAGGATTCACCCCTTCCTGCCAAGTAACATAACTCATCCGCAGTTCGGATCGATCGTAAAGTCGGGGAACTCCCACAACTCCAAACCAATCCGGCCGCTTGTGCCACAGAGTGTGATGCACGTCATAATAAAGGTTCATGTCGGTGCCGCTAAATATCTCAGAAGCCGGATAATTCCGAGGCCGAAACGTCAGACTCAACAACTGCGGCTGTAAATCGTGAAATTCGTCAGGCAAACCAGGTTCCTCCGGGTCTTCGCTGGGTAAATCGTACATCGTCGGCAGCGTTTCTCTGGGCGATCGCGGCGGATCGGTTTGCGGCACAGGATATTTAAAAGGAAACATATAATATTGAGAAATGACTCCATTTATGCTAACATCATGGGAACATCCCAATGATGCTTTCACAGGAGTGCAAGCCGGAGAGCTAGAAGCGAGAGATATCGGCTTTGCCGTGCGAGACGATCGCACTCCTAGAAAACGATTTTAACAAAATTGGGACAATCCCTTTTCTTGCTCTATTCTGTGAAGTTAATCTAAAATCTAAAATCTAAAATTGACCAAGAATTTGTTGATGGTACAAGCCCTTGAATTTATCCGTGGAATCAATCCAAAATCTAAAATCTAAAATCCTCACGCCCCCGAATTGATCTCGCGCAAGTCAATCCAAAATCTAAAATCTAAAATCTAAAATCGAATGACTGATCCAAAATTCTGCACTATGATCGACATTCCTCAACTGATTGCTCAAGAACTTTCCATTAATCTGTCTCAAGTCAATAATGCTCTGGAACTTTTCGCCGAGGGAGCAACTATTCCGTTTATAGCCCGCTACCGCAAAGAACGCACGGATTTGCTGAATGAAATTCAGTTGCGGGACATCTCCGATCGCTTCACCTATTTGACGGAAATTGAAGAGCGCAAAAAGTCGATTTTAGATACGATTAGCTCTCAGGGGAAACTCACTGAAGAACTGCAAGCTAAAATCGAATCATGTTTGCAAAAAAACGAACTAGAAGACCTTTATCTGCCTTATAAACCCAAGCGACGGACGCGAGCGACAATTGCTAGGGAAAAAGGTTTGGAACCGCTGGCGAATTTTATCAAAAGTCTGAACTTACCGACGGCTAAACCAGCAGATTTCGAGGCGGAAGCAGTTAAATACATTTCGGAAGAAAAGGGCGTTAAAACAGCAGAAGAAGCTCTCAAAGGTGCGGCGGATATTTTGGCGGAAGCGGTTTCGGAAAAAGCAGAATTGCGGGCTTATTTGCGAGAATTTTTGATGAAAACAGGAGTTTTTGTCTCGAAAATTAAAGATGATTTCCCGGAAGGAAGCACTAAATTTGAAATGTACCGCAATTACCAAGTTGCAGCGAGAAGCGTTCAATCGCACAATATGTTAGCGCTGTTTCGGGGGGAAACGGAAGGAGTCTTAGATTTGGAACTGGCTTTTGATGAATCCGCAGTGATGGCTTATTTGGAATCTCAGGAAATTAGAACTAGGATACCGGAAGTTAAAGAGTTTTATCGATCGACTTTGAAGGATGCCTTCAACCGACTGATGAAGACTTCGTTAATTACAGAAGTACGATCGCACAACAAAGCCGTCGCGGATATCGAGTCGATCGCCACTTTTGAAACCAACCTCCGCGAGTTGCTGCTGTCGGCGCCGGCGGGAATGAAACCCACATTGGCGATCGATCCGGGATTTCGCACGGGGTGTAAAGTTTCCGCCCTGGATGAAACCGGGCAATTTTTAGAATATCAAGCAATTTTTCCCCACCAAGCGGCCGCTCAGCGCCAGCAAGCTGGTAAAATTGTCAAGCATTTAATTGAAAAATATAAAATTGAATTAATCGCGATCGGCAACGGTACAGCTTCCCGGGAAACAGACGAATTTGTTTCGGAAGTTTTGGCAGAAATGGACAGGAAACCGATTAAAGTCATGGTGAATGAATCCGGTGCATCGATTTATTCAGCAAGCGAAGTGGCGATCGCCGAATTTCCAGACCTCGACATCACCGTTCGCGGCGCAGTCAGCATCGGACGGCGCTTGCAAGATCCCCTCGCCGAACTCGTGAAAATCGACCCGAAATCAATAGGAGTCGGTCAATACCAGCACGACGTTGACCAAAAACTGCTCAAAAAGAAACTCGACGAAACAGTCGAAAGCTGCGTGAATTATGTCGGAGTTGACTTAAACACAGCCTCGAAAGAACTGCTGACATTTGTGTCAGGAATGACGGCAACAGTTGCCAAAAATATCGTTAATTACCGCAACGAAAACGGCGCATTTAAAAATCGCCGCCAACTCCTGAAAGTTCCCAAACTCGGCCCAAAAGCTTTTGAACAAGCCGCCGGATTTCTCCGCATTCGCGGCGGCGAAAACCCCCTGGACAATACAGCAGTTCATCCCGAAAGTTATCCTGTAGTGCAGGCGATCGCCAAGGATTTAGACTTGCCGCTGACAGGAATAACACAAATATCTGAAAAAATCAAGACTGTAAACATCAAGAAATATGTCACAGAGAAAGTCGGAGAACCAACACTCCGAGACATTATTTCGGAACTAGAAAAACCCGGAAGAGACCCGCGAGCCGAGTTTAAATATGCCACTTTCCAAGCAGGAATCAAAGAAATCTCCGACTTACAAGTTGGGATGGAATTAGAAGGCATAATCACGAATGTAGCTAACTTTGGAGCCTTTGTTGATGTGGGAGTGCACCAAGATGGTTTGGTTCATATTTCTCAATTAGCCGATCGCTTTGTAGATGACCCCAAACAGATTGTTAAAGTCGGACAAGTTGTGAAAGTGCGGGTTTTGGAGGTGAATGAGAAGTTAAAGCGGGTTAGTTTGACGATGAAGCTGCAAGAAAAACCGCAACCGCAAAATGGCAATAGTGCGAGGCTTCCGGCCCCGCGCCGACGTTAAAACTTTGGGGGAAAGCTGAAATACTCACCGCGCCTTCAGGCCGGTGAGTATTTCAAAAATCTGGAACTCTCATAAATGCGTGAAATGAAATTCGTCTGAAAGGGCTAACCCAAGCGTATTGCTCTATAGATGGTCTACAACAGAACAGTGAGCGCAATGATTTGAGCAGTATTAATGTATGCAATATTGCTTTGGGAAACAGTCGCTAACCCCGTAATCGAGAGGGGACTTCCTGCCAGAATAGTGGGACTGCAATCAAACCAATTATCAACTGAATGCCACCAAAGATAGCGAGAGAAGGCCCAAATCCAAAGCGCAGTAGCTCTCCAAATATGAGACTGCCTACACCAAATCCAGTAAAGAGAGTAAATACCTTCAGTCCCATCGTTTGCCCCAAATTGTTGTCATCTCCGAGATCCGTCACAATTCCGACAAACAACGGTTGAGTCAGGTCATACCCTAAAGACAAAATAAGAACTGCGATCGTCGTTCCCATTGGCGGAATCTCAAAAATCATTGCAATCCCAGCCACAGCAGCCATTACCAACCCTGCTGGAACGAGCCAACGCCGTCCCCACCGATCGACAGCTTGACCAATGAAAGAACTCAGCAATAAACCGGGAATGCCGTACCCAAGAATGTTTAAACCAATGCTCAAGGCATCCATACCGTACCGTTGCGATAAATACAACCCTAGCCATGTATAGACCCCTGAGTGGTAGATACCATTCCACAGAACATAAGCATATGTACGCTTTCCCCGAAAGGTTGCTAATATCTGGCTGTATCCCCTAAAGATTTGGCGAATAGGCGGTAATTTGGTGACTTTTGGTGTATCAAATAAAGAGCCGTAAGGATGAAGCCGCCAAAGCACAACAGCAGCAAGCACAGCAGTACCGAGAAAGAGCACTCGCCAACCTACAAATGGCTCAAGAATCGCTCCCCCCGCAGAGCCTGCTGCCATTCCCCCTTCCATTGCTGCAAACACCAATCCTAGCTTGGCACCTCGCTGATCAAACGGGAATAAATCGCCAATTAAGGCGAAGGTAAGGGGAATCACACCACTTGCTCCAATCCCGGTTAATAGCCGCCAGGTTGCCATCTGCGAAGCATTTTGAGCAGTGGCAGTTAAAGCGGTGAAAATGACAAAAAGAGCAAGCGAGATGCGAATAATAGACCATCGACCAAAGCGATCGGACAGGAGGCCGAAGAATAATGCCATCAGTGCATAGGACAGCATATAGGCTGGAACGATAAAGCCGATTTCCTGAACCGGAACATTAAAAACTTCAGCCAAACGTGGAATCAGGGGAGCAATCATGTACCCCTGTAGAAAAATTAGCCCCGCAGCGATCGAAAGCCAGGAAAACAGGTCTTTATGCTGCTTTAGGCGAATCGCGGTATCGGCTGGTTCGGTATGGGGGTGATTAAAAGATTCTTTTAGTTTCGGCATGAATTTGGGAGATTTCAACTCATATCACATTTCACGGACGACTAAAATCTGAGAACTTAGCTGGAGTGCCAACGCCGACAGCCAAGGGCGATGGACTGGTGAAAGCTTGGAGTACCTTCTCAACTCTGGAGGTTACAAATTTTGTAGGTAAGGTGTGGAATTTAGCCCTTAATGTCAGGATACCTTGATAAATGTCATGATTTATACAAAAATAGTATATTTAGATACAGAATTTCTTATAAGACTTATTAGTTCAGGTTATCAGCAAAGCTAGGATTTACGCATTGACAGAAATCTTTTAATCCCACAAAGTTGTTTGTTTGATGGTTCTGCGATCGCATTCAATTTCCCCATGAATCGAATCTGTGGCGAGAAAACCTACACATTAGACCTCTTGCAAAAATCCTTTTCCTCAATTGAGGGGACGGGCAAGATGCCCATCCCACAAGAGTTATTTTTTCTTGTGGGATGGGCATCTTGCCCGTGCTAATTATTTTTGCAAGAGGTCTATTAAACAATACGCTTGGGATAAGAATAATCTGACTTCCTTTCACAAGTCTGGAACTCTCATAAATGCGTGAAATGAAATTCGTCTAAAAGCGCTAACCCAAGCGTATTGGGCTATAATTGTGTAATCCTCACCAACCTTAAAATTATATGGTTGCAAGTAAAAGCGACACCTACGTCTCTCCTGAAAATTATTTAGCAGGCGAGAAAGTCAGTCCGATCAAACACGAGTACAGACAAGGTGAAATCTATGCAATGGCAGGGGCAAGCAAAGCTCATGTTATCATTTCGGGAAATGTGTTTGCACTGTTGAGAAATCATCTTCGAGGAAGTGGCTGCATAACTTACATGGCAGATATGAAAGTTCGGATTGAGGCATCAAATTTCTATTACTATCCCGATGTAGCGGTTAGTTGTGATGAACGAGACAAAAATGCTGATGAAGATTTCATTCGCTACCCGCGCTTAATTGTGGAAGTTTTATCGCCGACAACAGCGGCTTTCGACAGAGGCGATAAATTTGCCGATTACCGCACTTCGGAAAGTTTGCAAGAGTATGTATTAATCAATCAAGAAAGAGTTAGTATAGAGTGTTTTCGCCGGAATGCAGAGGGTTTGTGGGTGCTTTATCCTTACACTCAAGGACAAGAAGTTCAGTTTGCTAGCGTGAATTTTAGCTGTGCGATCGAGACATTGTATGAAGATGCGATCGGGATTGGTTGATTTTAATTACTCTAGAATCACTGATATTGATATGATTGAACCGCGAAGACGCTAAGGACGCGAAGGAAGAGAAAAGAAGAAGAAGCTGGTAATTGCTATTTTTTCTTGCTAGCTTTCCAAGTGCCACCGTAGAAGTAAAAAGGATTGTTTTTACTTACCGATTCCCAACATTTAAGACACAAAAAAAACCACTGCCCCGACTCGTCATACCGGGCGCGGTAGAGAGTCGGGGCAGATTGGGAACAGCGATCGCAATATTTGATTCTGATTGCCCTGGCCATTGTTACTCAGTTTTAAACAATAACGGATTCTTGAGGACGGGCGAATATCATGCGGCCGGCGCTGGTTTGCAGGGCGCTGGTGACTACGACTCGGGCTTCGCCGCCGACATAGCTGCTTCCTGCTTCTACGACAACCATTGTGCCGTCATCCAAGTAACCGATTCCTTGAGAGGGTTCTTTGCCTTCTTTGCGAATCTTTAGTTCGATCGTATCTCCCGGCAAATAAGTCGGGCGCACCGCATGAGTCAAATCGTTGATATTCAAAACTGGCAGTTTTTGGACGGTAGCTACTTTCGATAAGTTGTAATCGTTGGTGAGCAAAATGCCGTCGATATCTAAAGCGAAGCGGACTAATTTCGCATCGACTGTGGCAATATCTTCGTAGTCAGCCGAGTGAATTTGAATCCGTTCTGGATATGTTTCTTTGATGCGATTGAGTACATCTAAGCCGCGGCGCCCGCGCACTCGCTTTTGATCGTTGGCGGAATCAGCTACCAGTTGCAGTTCTTGGAGAACGAATTGCGGCACGATAATTTGACCTTCGAGGAAACCTGTTTCTAGCAGGTTTTCAATTCGGCCGTCAATAATGCAGCTAGTATCGACAACTTTGGCAGTTGCTGGTTTGAAAGTACCTTCGGCTAGCAACACCGTGTCAAAGCTTTTGGGGTTGATCAGTCGCAAGAAAGCGCGGCCGTGGGTGTCTGTCAAACTGACGCCGGTAAAGCCGAACATGACGCTACCCAAGACTGCGACTAAAGGTTTGATGAAGCCGAACTCGCGGGGTATTGGCAGCAGGAACAGCGGAGCCAGCATTAAGTTCGCTACTAGCAGTCCGATGATTAAGCCGATCGCCCGCGTCAGCAGCATCTCCACTGGCATATCGCGGACTTGTTTTTCCACCCGGCGGTAGGTTGTTTGAGCCACTAATCCCATCACGAAGCCGATTAATGCTCCAAAGGAACCTAGTACAGAACTTAAGCCTTGTATATTTGTAACTTGCAGCAGCAGATTGCTCGGCAGGAGTTCGACTCCGTAATAGCCGATGCCTCCGCCTGCGATTATGAATGAGATTATTATGATTGCGTCTAGCATTAGTTCTAGGTTAATGAATTTATTCCTATTATATCTTTCCAGTGCTGATACTTGTTTTCATGCTTTGGTCGGATATCGCCCTATTTACTCAGGGAGTTTCATAAACTTATATTTCGCGGTTGTACCCTTTGGGGGATGTGCCAGGGAGTCGATCGGGATTTAGCGCGCCCCGCCGCCAGCAGGCACGAGGTGCGAATAGACCGCGCTGCGGGCTGTTGGGGAATTTTGGCAGATCAAAAGGGGTACGAGGTTAAATTAAAAGAGCCGATGGTTCGCACCGCTTTTTTTGTCAGAAAATGTCATAATATACATAATTATTCATGATTGTTTAATTAAAACTTTAGATTTGAAGTGGCGCTTTCGGCTTGAGATGTAATGAACCCTCCCACAGATTATTTAACATTTGAATTAAAAAAAAGTGTGCAAGCGACAAATTCCGGCATTCCTAGTTCGGCTTACCTGCATATACCTTTTTGTCGCCGCCGCTGTTACTACTGCGATTTTCCGGTTTTTGTGGTGGGCGATCGCAAAAATGGCGAGAATTCCGGGACAATTGTGCAATACGTTGCTGTACTGTGTCAAGAAATTCAAGAAACTAAAAATTTAGGCGCATCTCTCAAAACAGTTTTTTTTGGTGGCGGCACACCTTCGCTGCTTTCTGTCAGTCAGTTGAGCAATATTTTAGAGACTCTCGACGGCAAATTTGGGATTGCTGCTGGGGCGGAAATTTCTATCGAAATAGACCCCGGTACGTTTACTTTAGAACAGTTGCGGGGATATGCAGCGGCGGGAGTAAATAGAGTTAGTTTGGGAGTGCAGGCTTTTCAGGATGAATTGCTGCAAGCTTGCGGACGATCGCACTCTGTCGCTGATATTTTTGAAGCAGTGGAAATAGTGCGATCGGCTGGTATTGTCAATTTCAGTTTAGACCTAATTTCGGGACTGCCGCACCAAACTTTAGAAAACTGGGAAGCTTCCCTGAAATCGGCGGTGGAAATTTCCCCGACTCACCTGTCGAGTTACGACTTAATTGTTGAGCCCTTAACTGCTTTCGGGCGCTACTTTGAAGCAGGCGCGCAGCCGCTACCAGCAGATGAAACCGCTGCTGGAATGTACCGTTTAGCGCAGGAAATTCTGACGGGCGCTGGCTACGAACATTACGAAATTTCTAATTACGCCCGCGATGGCTATCAGTGCCGCCACAACCGCGTTTATTGGGAAAATCGCCCTTATTACGGTTTGGGAATGGGGGCGGCGAGTTACGTGGAAGGCCGGAGGTTGACTAGACCTCGCAAAACTCAAGAATATTATCAGTGGGTGCGATCGATCTCTCGCCTCAATTCCCCTGCTACTCCTCGAATTGGGGGGGAAACCCAGCCAGATATTTACCCAGCAATTGAGCCAAGTTTTCCCGTTTCAGAAAATGACGTTTTGTTAGAAACGCTGATGCTAGGTTTGCGTTTAGCAGAAGGAGTTAGCCTGTCGGCGCTGACTGAAAAGTTTACTCAGCAAACGGTTGATAAAATTTGGCGTTGTTTGCAGCCCTACTGGCGACAAGGATGGGTAGAAATTATCACTGCGGATGGGGCGATCTCAAATTTAGGAGAGGGCGCGAAACTGCCACTGTCGGGCAATTTGAGGTTGAGCGATCCCGAAGGTTTTTTATTTTCTAATACAATTTTAGCCGATTTGTTCAGCAAGTTAGGCGAGGATAATTAGCTCTGTCTCAGGAAGTATATCCCCCGGCAAGCGCGATCGACCCTAAAGCCGTGGCCGCCAATGCGATCGAAAGGAAATTCAATTGCTCCCTAGCTCGATCATCTCAAAAATAATATATTTTCTATCGATCCCTAAACAAATCTTAAAGGTGAACTAAGCCTTGAGATAGACGCCACGACTGCACTCCAGCCGTCATACTTAAGACTGAACATTTAAAAAGTAATTTAATGAACACTTTAACTATCGAGCGCAACCAAACCCAAAAGCAGCCCAGCCTTGTAATTAGCGAGCGCGGGTGCAATCCGGCTTCCAAGTGTAATTTTTGCGGTCACTACCAACAGGCAAGAGGTTCAGTTGGTCACTGTCAATTGTTGAATGCACCTGTTAAGGGAGGATGGAAATCTTGCACTTTAGCAATGCCGGCTTTTGCACCTTCTTGGGAATAGGGGGAAGGCGCTGATGTTTTCCCGGAGAAATTTATTAATTAACCCAAAAAATGTATAAAAAATGTATAAAAAATTCTGTTTTAACTGGGAATATGCTATAATAAGCTTAGGCCTTTTGCCACTCGCTCGCACCATTGCACAAACAAGTTAAAAAGATGAATTTGACACTAAATCAGGTAATTTCCGAAGGTCATACGCGCATTTTGTGTTGGTATCTAAATAATACTAGCAAAGTGCAAATCGCTCGCATTACAAATATTCCTAATTGGTATTTTGAGCGGACAGTGTTTCCGGGGGAACGTTTTTTGTTTGAAGCGTTGCCGGAAGCTCAGTTAGAAGTTTGCAGGAGTGCGGATACGGGTGGTATAGTGTGCGAGCGAATTTTGTGCGATCGGCTGCGAGTTGAAGAATTAAGTACGGCTGATTGAAGATAATTCCCCAGACTTACCAACGAGAGGTAGAAACCCGGTTTTTTTTCAGAAACCGGGTTTCTTTGTATGATTATAAAAACTCGGTTCGCGATCGCACTCCCAACCTCATAAACCCGGTTGATTCCTAGATTTCTCGTTACTAAGCCCAAAATTCGTAGAAACTCACATCTTGCACCATTCTCGCTTAACAGGCAAGATGCCTGTTCCACAAGAAAATCTACTCTTTGTGGAACAGGCATCTTGCCTGTTCCTAAAAAGCTTATTGACAAGGGTGCAACATCTTAGTATAGACCCAGTTTCTCGCCACCCCATGCGTCAGCCCTGAAACTGTCGGAAATGTGAATCTAAGCTAAATTATAAAAAATCCACCACTGTTTAATACTAAAACCCGATGTCCCTCACCGAACAAATCCTCTCCCAACTGCCACGAGACGCCCTCGGAGGCCTGAGAAAAGTCGATCGACTCTGGGAAAACCTCAAACAAAACACCGCACCAACACCCCAAGCAGTCAAACACAGCCAACAACCCCTCGAAACCCTCGACTTCGACATAGTTATCGGCGGCGGAACCCTAGGAATATTAATCGGTACAGCCTTAGCCGTGCGGGGTTGGCGAGTAGCCTTGATAGAACGCGGCACCCTGCGAGGCCGCGATCAAGAATGGAACATTTCTCGCAAAGAATTAGACGCATTCTTAGAACTAAATTTGCTCTCTGTTGAAGAGATAGAAAAGGCCATAGCCACCGAATATAACCCCGCCCGCATCAGCTTTGCCAACACCCCAGACATTTGGGTGCGCGACGTACTCAACATCGGAATAGACCCAGTTTACCTCCTAGAAACCCTGAAACAGCGATTCCTCCAAGCTGGAGGAAAGCTATTTGAAAATACACCATTTAAAACAGCAACCATTCACCCAAATGGAGTCCTTGTAGAATCGGCCAACACCGATACACAACCTGCTACAAATTTATTTAAAACCCGATTATTATTAGACGCAATGGGACATTTTTCGCCCATTGTCCGCCAAGCTAGACAAGGGAAAAAACCCGACGCCGTATGTTTAGTAGTCGGTAGTTGCGCTCAAGGATACCCCAAAAACGACACCGGCGATATATTTGCATCCTTCACCCCAATGCAAAATCAGTGCCAATATTTTTGGGAAGCATTTCCAGCCAGAGACGGCCGCACCACCTACTTATTTACCTACATAGACGCCGACACAGAAAGATTCAGTTTAGAAACATTATTTGAAGAGTATTTGCGCTTGCTTCCCCAATATCAAAACGTCGAACTCGAACAGTTAAAATTCCAAAGAGCACTCTACGGATTTTTTCCCTGCTATCGCCAAAGTCCTCTCAAAACGCCTTGGAATCGCCTACTCCCAGTCGGAGACAGCAGCGGTAGCCAATCTCCCCTCAGCTTCGGCGGTTTCGGCGCAATGGTGCGTCACCTCAAACGCTTGACTTTAGGAATTGACGAAGCTTTGACAAGCGACAGTCTCGACAAAAATTCCCTCGCACTTTTGCAACCCTACCAGCCGAATCTATCTGTCACCTGGTTGTTTCAGCGTTCGATGAGTGCTGCGATGAATCAGAAAATAGACCCAAATCAAATCAATCAACTTTTGGCTGCCGTATTTCAGGTTATGGAAGAGTTGGGAGAACCGGTACTCAAACCGTTTCTTCAAGATATCGTGCTGTTTCCGGCTTTGTCCCAAACTCTGTTTAAAACAGCAATTAGCCATCCCGGATTAGTTATGAAAATTATCCCGCAGGTAGGAATAACTAATTTGCTCGATTGGATGGTTCATTATGTAAATTTAGGAATTTATACGGGATTGCAGCCTTTGGGGAAAGCCGTAGAACCGCAGGTAAAAAAATTAGCGCCGGAGCAGCAATACTATTTTCACCGATTAGTTGAAGCGTGGCAATATGGCGCTGGAGGCGATTATTAATTGATTAATTGTGGCACGGGCATCTTGCTAGTGGCAAATATATGAACAGGCAAGATGCCTGTTCCACAACACAAGATAATTTATTGATTAATTAATTAATTGTGGCACG